>NZ_JACIUW010000020.1:0-76450 GCF_014145825.1 Stenotrophomonas sp. I18B00994
GAGCGCCCTCGGTGGTAGTGCCGGCCGCTGGCCGGCAACCCCATGACCCACGCGGAGATGCATAGCTGCCGGCCAGCGGCCGGCACTACCAGTCGATGTTCAGCACGGCCATTCGCTGTTCAGCGCCGCTTGCGCGCGCCTCGGCGATGGTCGGTCTGGTTGTGATGCCGGCCACCGGCCGGCACTACCACAGCAAAGCCGAAGCGCAGCGCAGATCGCGTTCCGGCGCGCAGAGCACCCTCGGTGGTAGTGCCGGCCGCTGGCCGGCAACCTCATGACCTGCGCGGAGTTGCATGGCTGCCGGCCAGCGGCCGGCACTACCAATTGGTGTTCAGCGCGGCTTGCGTGTCCGCTTCGGCTTCGCGGTATCTGCACCGCTGGCGGCGCCGTCCTGCAGCGCCTGCAGCCACGACAACGTATCCACATAGTCGATGAAGTGCCGCAGGTAGCCGGGACTGGTGGCCTGCATCGTGTCCAGCATGCGCTGCACCAGCACCGCCGAGTTCAGCGGGCCGCCGTCGGCCGGGGCCTCGGTGCGCAGTGAGCGGCGCACCTGCAGTTCGCTGCGCAGCTCCGACCACTCGCGCTGCACCTGCTGCAGCATCGGCACCTGCGGGTAATGCGGCAGCGAGCGCGACCCCGCATCGAGGTCGCGCACCAGTGCGCGCAGGCCTTCGAGCGCTGAAAGCTTACTTGGCATCCCGGGCCTTGGGCTTGGGAATCGGCGCGATCTCGACGCGGCGGTTGCGTGCGCGGCCTTCCTCATTGGCATTGGAACTGACCGGCTGCTCGCTGCCGAATGCGGCGGCGAACACGGCGTCGGCCGGTACGCCATCGGCGATGAGCGTACGCGTCACGGTCAGCGAGCGCTGCGCGGACAGCTCCCAGTTGTCGGCGAAACGCCGGTTGCCTTCGCGTACCGGCGCGTCATCGGTGAAGCCGCTGACCATGAGGATCTCTTCGCGGCTGCCCAGGTAGGCGGCCAGCGGTGCGGCCAGGCTGCGCAGCAGCTCCTGGCCTTCCGGCTGCAGCTGGTCGGAGTTCAGCGCGAACAGCACGCTGCCGCTGATGCCGATGCGTCCATCGACCAGGGTCACGCGACCGGCGGCCAGCGGGCCAGCCAGTGCCTGCTCGAGTGTCTGCAGGCGCTTTGCTTCGGCCTGGCGCTGCTTCACTTCCTGGTCCAGCCGCTGCGACAGCTCCAGCTGCACCGCGACCACACCGACCAGTATCAGCACGAACGCGCCCAGCAGCACCGACATCAGGTCGCCGAAGGCGGCCCAGATCGGGGCATGCGAGCCGCCATCGACCTCCAGCTCGTCGCTCATGCGCTGCCGGCCTTGCCGCGGCGCGCGGCCAGCTGCTGCAGTTCTTCCATCACCTGCTTCTGCGACAGCAGGCTGAGGTCGACCACCTCGCGCGCCTGCGCCACGTAGTAGGCCAGCTGCTCGTCGCTGCGGGCCAGCGAGGCGTCCAGTGCGCCGCCAATCTGTTCCAGGCGGCCGGACAGCTCGGTGGAGGCGCTGCCGAACTGCGCGACCGCTTCGCCGAAGCTGCTGGCCAGCTGTCCGACGTCGCCCGCGCTGCCGTGGAGCGCTGCGGCAATGCCATCCAGCTTGCCGGTCTCGGCGGCGATATGGTCGGTGAAGCGGTTGCCGACGCGTTCCAGTAGCTCGGCCGAGCCACCGACCAGTGCGTCCACAGCGGTGCGCTGTTCGTGCGAGGCGTGGTTGATCGCATCCAGCAGGGTCTGCACGGTGGCCAGCAGGCGTCCGCGTTCCTCCAGCATCGCGTTGTCACGCACCAGGCTCTCGGACAGCGTACTGCGCAGCTCGTTGATGACGTCGGCAGCGGCCTTGGGCGCGGCGGCGGCGGTCTGCAGCAGGGTGGACACTTCGGCCAGCGTGGCGCTGGCCTGTGCGCGACCGTTCTCGCCGATCTGCTGTGCGGTCTCCGCCAGCGTGTCGCAGACGCGCTGCTGCTGCGCGGCCAGGCGTTCGCCATTGGCCTGCAGGCGCTCGGCCAGCTCGGTGGAAACGTGCTGCAGAGCATCGCTCCAGCGCTGCAGGCGCTGTTCGTCGCCGGCCTGCAACTGCGCCTGCAGGGCGGCGTGGGCCTGCTGCAACTCGGCGCTGACCGCGTCCCAGCGCGCCTGGCGCTGCTGCTCGCGGCTGTCCAGGCTGGCCTGCAGTTCGGCGTGCGCGGTCGCGGCGGTGGCCTGCGCTGCCTGCCACTGCTGCGAACGCTGCAGTTCGTGGTCCTGCAGCAGCGACTGGCTGGCGCTGTGCTGCTGCTCCAGTGCCTGCAGCAGCGCCTGCGCACGCGCGTCCAGATGCTCGCTGGCGGCGATCAACGCCTGCTGCTGGCGCTCGACCAGCGCGCTGTTCAGGGCCTGCTGCTGTTCGGCGGCAGCACGCAAGGCCTCCGCATTGTCCTGTGCATCGGCCTGCAGGCGCTCGCCGATACGTGTGACCAGCGCTTCGGCATGCGTGGCCTGGCCATCGCTGAAGGCCTGCAGGTGCTGGCGCAGGTCGCTCACCAGTGCCTGCTGTGCCTGGGTCTGTTCACTCACCACCTTGGCCCAGCTGGCCTCGGTTGCGACGCGGCTGCGCTCGAAACCGTCGCTCAGGCCGGCCAGCTGCTGCTGCACGGCCTGCTCGACGCGGGCATGCAGTGCTTCGCCGTGATGGGCCAGGCCAGCCAGGGTGGTCTCGGCCATCGGCTGCAGCGCGCCACCGATGGCGGCGGCGCTGGCTTCAGCCCCTTCGCGCAGCGACTGCTGCAGCGAGACCGCCAGGCGTTCCTGCAGTGCCTGGCTCTGGGTCAGGAACTCGGCCTGGCCGGCCAGCAGGCGCTCATTGGCGGCCGCACTGTGCTGTTCAAAGGTGCTGGTCATCGCCTGCAGGCGGTCGACCAGCGCCGGCAGCGCCGCGGACTGTGCCTGCAGCAGGCGCAGCGACTCGGCGCGCTGCCAGGCCTGCGAGTACGGATGCAGGTCGCCGGAAATGGCGCGATCCAGCTGCTGCACGGCCTGCAGGCGGTCACGACGCAGCAGCGCCGCCAGCAGGCCGAGCATGGCCGAGCTGGCCACACCGGCGATCGAGGTGCCGAATGCCACCGCCAGGCCCTGCACCGGCGAAGCCAGCGAGCCGCGGATCGCGGCCATGTCGGTCGCGCTCTGCAGGGCCAGTCCGGTGCCACGCAGCGTGTCCATCATGCCCAGCAGGGTGCCGAGCATGCCCAGCAGCACCAGCAGGCCGACCAGGTAAGGGGTCAGCACCGGAGCGGGCAGGGCAGTGCGCTCGCCCTCCACGCGCAGGCGCACGGCATTGCGCAGGCCTGCGGGCACGCGCTCCAGCCAGGGAGTGAGGCTCTCCTTCGCGCTGGACAGGTCGTTCAGTGCACTGCGCAGGCCGTTGCTGGCCTGGCGGTAGCGGTACAGCTCCACGCCACCGGCGATGTAGCAGGCCGCGATGATCGCCGCCACCGCTGCACCCAGCGGATGCACCGAAACATAGCCAATGCCGATCCAGCACACGGCCAGCAGGCCGACAAGGAAAACAACGACATGGAAAGCAGTTCTGGACATGGTGTTCCGGTCAGTGGGAGCGCAGGGCGTCTTGCAGCCCTTCGATCGGGTGGAAGCGCAGCTGCAGCTCGGCGAGCAGCAGGGTGCGCATGTCATGGCGGAAGGCCGCGCGCCAGCCGGGCTGGCCGTGCACGCGTTCAAAACGGGCGCCGAGCACGGCCGGCGCAGTGGCCAGCAGGCTGTGCTCGCGCGGGGTGAGGGTCTGTTCCATCACCGCATCGACCTCGGCCAGCCGCGCCAGCTCGGGCGAAACCTGCACCAGCTGGTCGCGCAGGCGGCCGCGCAGGCGCCCGGTGGCGGTCTGGATGGCCTGCTGCAGTACCCGGTAGCGCTGGCGCAGCGAGGCGAAGTTGGATGCAGCGGCAGCTTCGGCCAGATCCAGCAGGCGCTCGGTCTCGGCGTCCTCACTGATCGAGGCCAGCAGGCTGGTGTGCGCCTGGACGCAGTCGGCCAGCACATCCTCGACGGCTTCGGCGGCTTCACCGGGCTCGGGCAGGCGTCCGCCGAGCGCCCCGGACAGGGCCACGGCACGGCTCCAGTCCACCCACTGGCCGAGGCGATCGGTCAGGGCGGGACTGCTGGCCGGCATCGCGCCGTCGCTGAGACGGGCGAGCAGGCGGAGGAATTCCGGTCCACCCAGGACCGGCTGCGCTGCTTTCGCCATCAAGGGGTGAGGGGCCAAAAACCGTTGATTTTACAACCAGATGACCCGGCCTGGATGAAGGCGGGGCCGGGCGGGGGCGCCCGCAGGCGCGACAAGGCTTAGAATGTCCGGCTGCACCCATCCGTTCGACCCCTGGAGTTCCCCAATGACCGTTGCGCAGTTCTACCCGATCGGCACCCCCGGACAGCCCTGGGGCGACGCGGAACGCGCACAGTGGCGGGCTCGCCAGCAGCGCCAGCGCAGCTACCACGATGACGTGGTGGCCGCGCTCGAGCGCCTGGACGACAGCTTCGATGTGATCCAGTACGGCCAGCTGGACTATGCGCCGGACCATTACCCGCTGTTCGCCGTGGTCAACCACGACTGGAACCCGGCGCTGCCGACCGCACTGATCACCGGTGGCGTGCATGGCTACGAAACCAGCGGCGTGCATGGCGCCCTGCAGTTCCTGGAACAGCAGGCTGAGCGTTACCTGGGCCGGCTGAACCTGATCGTGGCACCGTGCGTCAGCCCGTGGGGCTACGAGCGCATCCAGCGCTGGAACCCGGATGCCATCGACCCCAACCGCAGCTTCCGTGACGGCGGCCAGATCGAGGAAGCGGCCGCGCTGATGGCCTGGGTGGCCGAGCGCAAACCGAACCTGCTGGTGCACCTGGACCTGCACGAGACCACCGACAGCGACCTGCACGAGTTCGATCCGGCGCGCTGCGCCCGCGACGGCAAGCCGTTCGAGCGCGACACCATTCCGGATGGCTTCTACGTGATCGGCAACAGCGAAGACCCGCAGGCCGAGTTCCAGAAGGCCCTGATCGCTGCGGTCGCGCCAGTCACCCATATCGCCCCGGCCGACGCCGAGGGCAATCTGGTCGGCCTGCCGCTGCAGTCACCGGGCGTGGTGTGGGGTGAGTCGCGGTCGATCGGCGCCTGCGCCGGCTTCACCGACGCGCGCTTTGCCACCACCACCGAGGTCTACCCGGACAGCCCGCGCACCAACCCGCAGGAGTGCAACGACGCCCAGGTGGCGGCGGTGTGTGCGGGCCTGGATTTCGCCCTGGCGGCGCAGTAACGCGCCACGTTGCGGGCAGCGACCGGCATCAACCGGCGCCGTTCTTTGGCTGGCGAGGTGGCCACAGCCGGCGAAGCCGACGCGCGGCATCCGGCGAAGACATCCAGATCGGGCTGGTACACCGTGGTGTTGACCCCGAACAGGCCCAGCAGTGAGTGGAAGACATTGTCGTGGCTGTGCGCCCGGTGCAGGGCATTCCCGCGCAGGCAGGCCAGGTCCACGCCCGCGTTGCGGCTGAATTCCGGTGGGAACCACATCACCATCGGCACCTGGGTCTGCTCGCGCGGCGCGATGAAGTAAGGCGTGCCGTGAAGGTACATGCCACGTTCGCCGAGCGACTCGCCATGGTCGGACACATAGATCAGCGCGACATCACGCTGGTCCGAATAGCCCTGCAGCAGGTCGATGGTCCTGCCAAGCATGCGGTCGGTGTGGACCAGGGTGTTGTCATAGGTGTTGACCAGCGCCTCGTTGCTGCACTGCTGGATCTGGTTGCTGTCGCAGGTCGGACTGAATGCCCGCGACTGTGCCGGGTAGCGTTCGAAGTAGGTCGGGCCGTGGCTGCCAAGCTGGTGCAGCACGACCAGGGCGTCACCGTTCATGGCGTCAATGCGTGTACCGAGCTGATGCAGCAGCACCTCGTCATAGCAGGTGCCGTCGGCATTGACACATTGGCCGGCCACCTTCAGCGCGGGCATGTCCTCGGTCGGCACGCGTTCGCACACGCCTTTGCAGCCACCGTTGTTGTTGTTGCGCCAGAGCACGCTGATGCCGGTGCGCTGCAGGATGTCGAGCACGTTCTCCTCGGTCGCTGCGCGTACATCGTCATACTGGCGGCGGGTCATCTGCGAGAACATGCACGGCACCGAGATCGCCGTTGCGGTTCCGCATGAGGAAACATCACTGAAGCTGATGACGCCTTCCTTGCGCGAGAGCCGGGGATTGGTCGCGCGTGGGTAGCCGTTGAGCTGGAAGTTCTGTGATCGCGCGGTCTCGCCGACGACCATGACCACCAGCTTCGGACGCGGGCCCGGTACGCGCCGTGCGTCCATGCCGATCGGGCGCAAGGGTTGCTGGCGGGCGCTGTAGAGGCCTTTCAGATAACCGTGGGTATGGCGCACGACATTCAACGGCAGCACCTGGTCACGGAGATAGCGGTTGTTGCGCAGCAGCGAGGAGTAGTCCTTGTAGAACGCGAAGCCGATTGCCAGCAGTACCAGCAATGACGCCAGAGCGCTGGCCGGCCACACCAGCAGCGAACGTATCGAACCGGCCCCGCTGGTGGTGCGCACCAGGGCGAGCCCGGCAGCAGGTAGCACGCCCAGCGCCAGCAGGGTCAACAGTAGTGGCAGCGACAGATAGGCGTTCAGTTCGGCCTGGTTGGTCTCGAACACGTTCTGCACCATGCTGCGATCGATCAGCACGTTGTAGTGCAGCATGAAGTAGCTGCAGGCGGCGCTGACGACAACGAGCAGCACCAGCAGCGGCCTGCGCAGGAATGGCAGTGCCAGCAGTGGCGTCAGCAACAGGTTGAACAGGCAGAACAGCACCACCGGCAGGCTGGCCAGGAACAGCACGCTGCGCACGCTGTTGAGGTCGACCAGCCCCCACAGCGTCTTCCAGAGGGCGATGTTTCCAATCGTGGTGAAGAACAGTGCGACGGCCCAGACCAGAACGATCGGATGGGGCCGTGGAAAACGGCGGCATTGACGCACGAGCAGGTTCCGTGGAGCGGGAGTGCGCGCAGTATCGAAACCGCTTTATCAGGAAGTTGTCAGGTTGGGCGGACTAGCCCAGCAGGATGAGGCCCCACACAGCACCCACCATCAACAGTGCGGTGGTCTGCGCGGCGCTGCCCATATCCTTGGCGTTCTTTGACAGCGGATGCTGTTCAAGGGAGATGCGATCAACCACCGCTTCGATCGCCGAGTTGAGCAGTTCCACCAGCAGGCTGATGAAGCAGACCGCCAGCACTATCGCGCGCTCGACCGCGCTGATGTCCAGTACGAACGCTGCAATGATCAACAGCGCGTGCAGAAGCAGCAGCTGGCGAAAGGCAGCCTCGCCGCGGAAGGTGGCGACGAAGCCATCACGCGAATGGATGAGGGTGTGGAAGATGCGGCTCAGGCCGGTCTTCCCGTGCGGGTACTTGCCGCTGTCCTTGGGGTGCTGCATGCGGTTTCCGCCGTGAAGTGAGCAATCCCCAGCATGTGCACGCGTGCGTCAGGAAATCGTCAGAGGGGCCACTCCAGGCTGAACCGGCATCCCTGCTGCGATGAATGCACCGTCATCCTCCAACCCAGGTGCTCGACGATGCGCTGCACGATCGACAACCCCAGCCCCTCGCCGCTGTGCACGCTAGCGGGTACGAAGCGCTGGAACAGCTGTGGATCGATACTGGAGGGCAGGCCGGGCCCCGTGTCGGCGACGATGAGTGCGGCGTCGTGGAGGGAGATCCGGACTTCGCCGCTTTCGGTGTACTGGCAGGCGTTGCGCAGAAGGTTCCAGATCACGCTGCGCGCAAGATCCGCGTTGGTGTGCAGCACGGTGTCATGCAGGGCATCAAACGCAACGATCACCGGCTTGCCGGAAAGCCAGGGCTGGCAGCGATCCATGCAGCATTCAATCAGCGCACGCAGGGCCACCTCGTTGCGTGGCACGGTGCTGGGGGCGCGAGAGAGCAGCAGCAGGCAGGTCAGCTGGCGCTGCATCTCCTGGGTGGTGCGCAGGATGCGCTCGGCACTGGGAACCAGGTGGCTGTCGGCCGGAAGCTGGCAGGCCAGCGTCTCGGCAGCACCACCGATGATGGCCAAGGGCGTGCGCAGCTCGTGGCTGGCATCGCCGCTGAAGCACTGTTCGCGATGCAGGAACCGTTCGAGCTCGTCACTATGGCGGGCAAAGGCGCGCGCGAGCACGCCGATCTCATCGCGTGCGTCCTGGTAGGGAAAGGGCTTGTGGCCGTCCTGCACCGCATCGGCCAATCGTGTGATGGGCGCGATGACGTGGGTCGCTACCTTGCGACCGATCAGGAAGGCGCCAAGCACGCAGATCGAAATGACCAGTGCCGCAAAGGCATTGATCAGGTATTCCAGATAGCCATAGGGCGCTGCGTCCTGCAGCAGGTAGTAACGTTGGCCGGCACTGTCGAAGACGCGCAGGTGCCACTCGTTGGGTGCTGCTTCGCCGTGATATCCCGGGCCATATTGGCGCAGCACGACAGGCACGTCCTGGGCATCGAACAGTGCGCTGCCGGAGGGCAGGTCGGGACGCCGACCACGGGCGAGTTCGTCCTGCAGGCGGCGTACTTCATTGTCCTGGGTCCGCGCGACGACAGCGGCCCGGACCTGGTCGTAGTCCACCTGTTCGGCCAGTACGATGAAGCCCATGGCACCGGCCATCAACAGCACGAACGAGATCGTGATGCGGGTGCGCAGGCTCAGGCGGCGGTAGAGGGAGGCACGGGTCACGCCTGCATGCGCCAGCCGACGCTGTGCACCGTGGTGATCAGCGCGGTGTCGAAGCTGCGGTCCACCTGCAGGCGCAGCTCATGGATGTGGGTTCGCAGCGCGCCGCTGTCCGGTGGCTCGTCGCCCCAGACCAGGTATTCCATCTCCTGCTTGCGCACCACGGCCGGCGCCGCACGCACCAGGCACATCAGCAGCTTGTGCGACGTGGGCGTCAGCGCAATGCAGCGGCCTTGCCGCCAGGCTTGTGGCGAGCGCGTGTCTACCTGCAGGTCCTTCCACGCCAGCACGCTCTGGACCTGGCGACCCTGCGCCCGTCGTACCAGGGCCTTGATCCGCGCATCCAGTTCCGTCAGCGAGAACGGTTTGACCAGGTAGTCATCCGCGCCCAGGGCCAGGCCCTGCACGCGGTCTTCGACCGGATCGCGCGCGGTCAGCATCAGGATCGGCACCGGGTTCTGGAACTCCTGGCGCAGCTTCTGGCACAGCGTCATGCCGTCCAGCCGCGGCAGCATCAGGTCCAGCAGGATGGCGTCGTAGTCGTCTTGCGTGGCCCGGCGCAGTCCGCTGGCGCCGTCGCGGGCGTCGTCCAGGACGTAGCCCAGCGGTTCAAAGAAGGCATACAGGTTGGCAACCAGCTCGGGGTTGTCTTCGATGATCAGCAGGCGGGTCATGGCATGCGTCCTTGCGCGTGGCCGAACTCTGCCCGATCGCTCGCCGAATGCCAATGCCCTTGCTGAATGGATCGCGGGTGAGGGCGCCCGCATCAAGCCCTGCTCAATCGGCCGGGCTGCGTGAATCGCGGACCGAGTAGATCACCGAGAAGATCTTCCAGCCCTGTTCGGTGCGGATCAGCTGCCACATTTCCTTGCCCCAGTTGGTCTTCACCCCATCGTCGTGGAAGCTGTAGTCAAACGAGACCGAAGCCACATCACCATCCGTCTCGATCTTCGTGTTGGAGAACTTCTCCTCCTTCGGCTTCGGCGAGGCCACCGCCCCGTCGATCAGCGCGATGAAGTTGTTTGCAGGAATCTGCCGTGCCTTGATTGCATCGGGCTTGGCCTTGCGGATGTCCTGCAGGCGCACGTCCTCGGAAACGAACTGCCAGCCGATGTCTTCTGGTTTGTCCGAGAAGAACAGGCCCATGTAGGTCGGCTTGTCCTTGTTGATCAGCGAGGTGCGGAACGCTTCGACCACCTGTTCGATCGCTTTTACATCCGCCGCTGATGGCTGCTGGCTAGCGTGGGCCGGCTGGCCTGCGATGAGGCCAACAATGAGAAACGCGCTCTGGAATCCGGTGGTTCGCATCATTCATGTCGGCCGCAGTGTGGTGGGAGCGCGCCAGGGCCACGGCTACAGGGCCCCGGCGCGCTCCGCATTCAACGATGCAGCGCGTCAACAATCAAGCCGGTGGCGATCTCCACCAACAGGTACTCGTTATCGGACTGGCGCACCCAACGCCGGTCGCGGCCCGGCTCGCGCAGGTCATAGCGCGCGTAATCGTTCACCCAGTAGCGGCGGTCCACTTCAGCCCAAGGCAGGCGATCGCCACGACGCCAAGCCTTCTTCTGCCAGCCCGGCGGCGGCGCTTCGCGGTTGTGCGGGCCGCCTGCGTGCGGCGGCGGCCCGTTGCCGCGGGCGTGGTGCGGCGGATCGGCGAACGCGGGGGCCGCAGCGAAAGCGGTGGCGGTGGTCAAGGCGATGGCAAGCAAACGTGTGGTCTTCATGGGGATGCCTCCGTCATGGCCGCAGCATGCGGCGCTGTGGCGGGAATATAGGGCAATCCATGTGAATGAATGCGGGTGTAGGCGGTAATTTCCTGAACAGACGGCGCGGCCTGCAGTCGTTGCCAGACAACGGGTCATTGGAGCCCGCCCGGGGCCGAATCCGTTGCGGCCCAGCCTCCGCCCAACGACACGAAAAGATCCATCTGCCGGTCAATGCGCTCCGCGCGCGAGGCGGCCAATGCGGACTCCGCATCTGCCAGCTCGGCCTGGGCCGAAAGCACGTCGAGAAAATCGATCCTGCCGAAGCGGTAGAGGTGCTGTGCCTGTTCGGTGGCACGGGATGCGTCCCGACGCGCGTGCGCCAGGCTGCGCTCGCGTTCAAGCTCCTGCGTGCAGGCAGAAAGCGCGGTCTCGGTCTGGCGCAGTGCCTGCAGCACGACTCCGTCAAAGGAAGCGAGAGCGGTGTCCGCATTGGCACCGGCCGCCGCGATGCGGGCCTTGGCTACGCGGCGGTCGGGCCAGTGCCATGACAGCACGGGACCGATGCTCGCACCGAAGCCGTCGGCCGACAGCAGATGCGCCGGTGTGCCGGCCACGCCCGAAGAGGCGCCCAGGGTGATCTGCGGATAGAGACTCGCCGTCTCGACACCGATCATTGCAGTCGCGGCGGCCAGGCTGCGTTCGGCTGCGCGTACGTCAGGGCGCCGCTGGAGCAGCTGCCAGCCGTCACCGATCGGCAATGCTTGCTGCAGCTCAGGGGGCTGTGGGCACCCTTCTGCTTCCCTGGGATAGTCTGCCGGGACTTTGCCCATCAGTGCGGCCAGTTCGAACAGTGAGGCCTGCCGTTCCGCCAGCAGGTGCGGTATCGCCGCCGCGCTGCGATTGACGGCGGCACCGGCACGGCTGACATCGAAGTCCGTTCCGCGCCCGCCTGCAGCCAGCCGTCGGGTTGCCTCCAGCGTGGCGCGCTGTATCGCCAGCACCTGCCGGGTTGCAGCGAGCGTGTGATTGCTTGTGCACACCTGGAGATAGGCACGGGTGACGGCCGCAGCGACGACCACGCGAACCTGGTCGCGTGCCGCAGCAATCGCCTCCGTGTCCGCGTTGGCGGCTTCGATGCCGCGGCGGATGCCACCTGCGAGATCCAGCGGATAGGAGAGGTGGAGGCCCAGCGCGTACGACTGCGGCGCGGCCGACGCCTGGGTGTAGCCACCGGCATGGACGAGCGTGCCCGATGCATCCACGTCCCCTTGCACGGCACCGCGCGCGCGGTACTCCATCACGGTCGCGCTGGCGCGCCGGAGGTTGGCATCGGCGGCGCGCAGGTCGGTATTGGCCGCCAGAGCATCGCGTACGTAGGCGTCAAGCTGGGGGTCGCCATACAGTTGCCACCATCGATCCGGTGGCGCGTCGTGGCTGAACGATGCCTCCTGGCCCGAGACGAACGCCCGCGCCGCCCGTGGGGAGGCTGCGACAGCGCTCGCCGGCAAGTGATAGTCGGGGCCGGACACGCAGGCCGTCATCGGCAGCAGCAGGGCAAGCAGCCCGCCACGTACTGTCCGCACGCTCACTTGCAGGCTCTCTGCGCCGAGGGGGTGATGGTCACACTCGCAGTGCGACCTACGATCAGCCGGGTATCCGGCGGCGCATCATCGATACGGATGCGTACCGGGATGCGCTGTGCCAGCCTCACCCAGGTATAGGTCGGCGCCACGGCGGGCAGCAGGTTGTGGGTGCTTGAGCGCTGATCGTCGGCGATGCCGGCGGCGATGGTATCCACGTGTCCGCGGACGTCGTGGTCGTCGCCCATCAGCCGCGCCACGGCGGCATCGCCCTCGGTGATGCAGCCCAGTTTGGTTTCCTCGAAGTAGCCCTCGATACGCAGGCTGCGGGTGTCGATCAGCGCCAGTGCCTGCGCACCGGGTTGCAGGTAGTCGCCCGCGTGCAGGTCCAGGTTGGTGACGATGCCGTCGGTGGTTGCGCGCACCTCGGTGCGTTGCACGTTGAGCTGGGCGACGCGCTGTTCGGCCTGTGCCTGCGCCAGCGCTGCCAACTCGGTATCGACCTTGGCGGCATTGCGTTCGCGTGTCTCCGAGGCGACCAGGTTGCCAAGTGCGTTGTCCCGTGTCGATTCGCGGCGGGCCAGCGCCAGCGTGGCGCGAGCGCTGCTGACCGCTGCATCGGCCTTCTCAAGCGCGGCAGCGAAGCGCGGTTGATCCAGTACCAGCAGCAGCTGTCCGGCGCTGACCCGCTGGTTGTCGTGCACCAGCACCTGGGTGACCAGCCCCCCCATGTCCGATGCAACGCGCACCACATCGGCGCGCACCCGCCCATCCCGCGTCCACGGGCGCATTTCGTAACGCTTCCAGATGGACAGTGCGGCGACGACAGCAATCGCGAATACAACCAGCGTAGCGCTCCAGCGCCCGATGACAGCAAGCAGGTGTTTCATTTCATTTCTCGAGCAGGGGCGAGAGCCGGATCATCAGCTCCGCCAGGATCACGAACAGGGACAGGCCCACCAAGGGCCGCGCGGCGAACAACCGGTACAGGCCGAGGCTGGCGAGCAGGCGTGAGCTCAGCATCGACAGCACCAGCGCGGCGGCGGCCACGGCGAGCAGGCCGGGGATCAGCACGCCATCAATGGAATGGTCAGAAAACATGAGGTCAGTGCCGATGGGTAAGCGGGGATGCCAGCAGGTCACGGCGCAACCCGCAGAGCAGGTGCGACAGATACCTCTGATCAGCCTCGCTGCTGGCCGCCGCTGCCTCGCGCATGCGGTCCAGCAGCTCCAGAAGATGGGTGTCGACACTGCGTGGCGAGTGGGCGCGAACCCTGAAATGTGCAGCGATGCGTTCGACCAGCGCCGCATGAAGCGCCCGAACCTTCGGGTTGTGCAGCCGCCTTTCCAGCGCGCGGAGTTGGCTGGATGCACGTGCCGCACGAACGTCCGCAAACAATTCCCGCAGATCGTGTGCGGCACTGGAACGGCCCTGCAACCTGGGAGCGAGCAGCCCGATTCGATCCAGCATGCGGCTGAGCCAGGCGCGGGTCGCACCGCCTTGTCCGGCGGCGTGTCGCGCAATGTCCCGACGGATCGAACGCTCCAGCCGTGCGCGGTTGCGGCCCGCATCGGCGGTCTGGAACAGCTGCATGCTGCACAGTGCCACCGTCGTACCGATGAACAACGCAACGCCGTTGTTGAGTGCGCCGACGATGTTGGTCGAATTGGTCGCGCCCAGGCCGGCGATGAGCGGAAACGTCAGCACCACGCCCAGCGCAGCCATGATGAAGGGCGGCCGGGCCAGGAACGATCCGCACAGCAGCAGCGCAGGCGCCAGCGCTGCCATCAGGCCGACGAAATCGGAGAGCGCGGGGAAGATCAGCAGACCGTAGAGCAGGCCGACGGCAACGCCGATGCACGATCCCACCAGGTAGCGCATGACATGCGGTGCCGGCGCTTCGATCGTGCCGAACAGCACGCACGCTGTGCCGATGATGGACACCGCCGTAGCGCCGTCCGACCAGCCCGTGATGATCCACAGCACGCAGCTCAGCAGGATGCCGACGAACGCGCCCAGCGCGCTGCGCGCGGCGTTCCTGTGATCCCGGTGAATCACTGCGCCCTGCACATTCCGCGCAAGACGGTCAGGCACATGCAGGCGCCAGTCGGGGCGGGCAGTGTGCAGTTGTGCCTGCAGCACGCGGCAGTGGGAGTGGGCAAGGTCGAGCTCGGCCTGTTGCGCGGCGAGGCTGGCCTGCAGCAGATCGCGCCAGCCGCTTGCATCCATTGTGCCGGCCTGCGGTGAACGCAGCCGAGCGATGGAATCTTCCACCGCGCTGGACAGCATCAGCACGTCCAGCATCCGGTCATGCAGGGCACGCAGGATCTGCACTTGGGCCACGCCGTGGGCGCTGTCGAAGGGCAGGTGGATCGACAGCACATGCAGCTCGAGCAGGTCGGCCGCCACTTTCGAGCGGTCCGTCGCCAGTACCGTGTCCGATGCACTGGCGCGCATGTCGCGTGTCCATCGTTCCGCATCCTCCAGCACGGCAGCAACCCGTGCGTGCACGCGCATCGAGACCCGGCGCGGCAGCACCAACCCATGTACCAGCGTGGCGGCCAGGATGCCGATGGCGATTTCCTGCACCCGCGTGATGGCAATGGTGAACACCTCTCCCGGCACCATCACCGCAGGAAACCCGATCAGGCTGGTGGTATAGCCGGCCAGCAGGAACGCGTACGCACGTGGCGTGCGGTCGAGCATCGCCAGGTACAGGCACAGCGCCATCCAGGTGGCGAGTGTGGCGCTCAGCACCAAGGGTGCATTGGCGAAACGTGGCACCAGCGCGACGGTGGCGACGGCCCCGCCCACGGTACCCAGCAGGCGGAACAGGCCGCGGCTGAGTGTCGCCCCGGAAAGGGGCTGCGACACCAGATAGACCGTGCCGACCACCCAGAACGGGCGGTTCAGGCCGATCCGCAGAGAGACATACAGCCCCAACGACGCGGCGAGCAGGCATTTGAGCGAGAACAGCACCGCCTCCTGGTCGGTCCTGAGGGCAGGGCTTTTAAACCGGGCAAATGCCTGGAGCAGGTGGGGGCGGAGCGGGGTGGGGGAGTGCATGCAGCTCATGCTAGTGACCGGCCGCACTGGCGAATTTCGCTACAATGACAATCAATCGCTAAAACCGGTCAATGTGAGAATGGCTCGCATTTCGCTCCCCGGCTTTGACCTGGACCCGGACGAGACCGATCGCCCGGCGGTTGCCAGCCGCCTGCAGGTGGCCGAGCACGACGCGGAAATTCCGGTGCATGAGCATCGAAAGGGTCAGCTCATTCTTGCGCTGCATGGGGCGGTGACCTGCGAAGTGGCCAATGCGCTGTGGATCGTGCCGCCCCAGTGTGGCGTCTGGATTCCGGGCGGCATGCCGCACAGCAACCGCGCCACCGCCAACGCGCGCCTGTGCTACCTGTTCGTCGAGCCCGGCATCGTCGACCTGCCGGCGCAGTGCGTGACGCTGGCCATCTCGCCGATGCTGCGCGAGATGATCCTGCACCTGGCCGACGCGCCGCTGGACTATCCGCATGGCAGCCACACCGACCGGCTGGCGCGGGTGCTGCTGGACGAACTGGTGCAGACGCCGGCTGAGCATCTGTCGCTGCCGGTCAGCCATCACCCGAAGGTGCGCGCGCTGGCTGCGGCGCTGTCGGCGGATCCGGCAGACCGCAGCACCATCGGCCAGTGGGCCGTGCGCCTGGCCCTGGGCGAGCGCACGTTGACCCGCCTCATCGAACGGGAAACGGGACTGTCCTTCGGGCGCTGGCGGCAGCAACTGCACCTGCTCATCGCCATTCGGGAACTCGCCGCCGGTGCACCCGTACAACGCGTTTCCGAGACGCTGGGCTATGAGTCGGTGACGGCCTTCATCACGATGTTCAAGAAAGCGCTTGGCCTTTCCCCGGCGCGGTACTTTGCGGTGCGCCTGCGTGGGCAGTAGCCGGGGACAGCCCGGGAAGCCCCTGCCTGGAACAGCTACTTCGAGGTGCCGGAGACCGATTGAATCGCTGCCACCACCGCAGCGGGTTCCTCGCGCTGGAGGGTGTGGCCGGTTGCCAGGTAGCGGTGCGAGCCGCGCGTGAATCCCGAGAAGAGCAGGGCGTGCTGTGCTTTCCAGAGCGCCTTGCCCGCTGCGGTTTCCTCGAAGAACAGCGGTTCGGCAGCCAGCTGGGTTGCAGTCAGCAGCGCTACCGGCACGTCCGGCATCGTGCGCGGGGTTTCCGCACCGGGTGCATCCAGCTGTTCGGTCAGCACGGCGTAGTCGGCGGCCATGGCTGGCGGCAGCATCGCCCGCAGCTGGGCATCATCTGCCTGCACGCGGGCACTGTCGGCCTGCTTGAACGCATGGCGCTGCCCCATTGTGGCCGGGTCCACCAGCACCAGGCCCTGCAGGCGCTCCGGATGGCGGCGTGCAAACTCCGTGGCCAGCAGGCCGCCATAGGAGTGACCCACCAGCACAACGCGGCGACCGGGAGCGAGCGTATCGATCACGGCCGTGAGGTCGGCCAGATGCGCATCGATGCGCTTGGGATGACCGTCGCTGCCGGACTTGCCGAGTCCCGCACGGGCGTAGGTGATGCTGTGGTAGTCGCGCCCCAGACCGGCAACCACCTCCTTCCAGGCCCCCGCGCCCTGCCCGAAACCGGATTCAAAGACCACGGTGATCGGGCCGGCCCCCATCTCTTCGGCCTGCAGTGTGTAAGCGCCTCGATCCACCTGGATTTCCCCTGCGTGCGCGGTGCCCACTGCGGCCATCATGGCGGCCAGCGCCCACAACGTCACTCGGCTGATCTTCATTGCCATTCTCCTGGGCCGTGACGCGTGCCAGCCCTTCCGATGGGTCAGGTCTGCAGCGGAGTGCCACAGCCTGCCGACCTCGCGACAGGTCGTGTTGGTAATGTAGTGAGGTATAACACCGACTCCCTGTGCAGAAAGTCATGGGGACGGGGCGTAGACCGCTGAATGGCGTTGGATGCTTGAATCTGTGATCGGTTACGCGGCTCCACACTTGAACGTGCAAGCGTCCTCAACGATAAAGGCGGCATGTGGCACTGCCGCATTCCGGACCAGGGACGATCCGAAGCATGACGCGGGGCACAGCTCCGCGTTCTCGTTCCCGCCGGCGCTGTGTTCGTCCAGGAAGGAGAACAGGGATGTTGGAACGACTGAAGACCATTTTGTGTGCCGTGCTGGCGATCGTTGCCGTTGGCTGCATTGCGCCGGCTGTTGTACAGGCGCAGGAAAGCAAGATCACCTGGCGTATTTCGCAGCCCGGCGGCAATTCGACGCAGTACAAGACCCAGCAGCAGGCGGTGCAGGCGATCAAGAGCCTGCCCGCACCGAGTCCGTTCCCGCCGGAGTTCCAGTTCGGTTGGCAGTCTGTCGACAAGATCAAGTCGAAAGTCGTGGACTTGAACGGAAATACGTCGATCACCTACTGGATGGGGAAGGCACAACCCTCCGATCCAGACTGGACCTATCTGAGTACAGCGGAGTTTTCGACCGAAGAGGCGATGGTCGCGAGTTATCTCGCTGAAGTCCAGGCAAGTAACCCTGTGTGTCCGGGTGCTGCTGTTACACCACAGGGTGACTGGTTCTCCGGCGTGCCCGAAATGGAAGGCGTAGTCGAGTCCAGGTTCTATCAAATCACCGATATGATCGGGGAGAACACGGCCGAATCGCCCTGCGCTCCCTACGTGAGCCAGATGGCCTTCGGCCGCAAACGCCGGCTTGATTGCCCTGTTCCACTTACGCAGTGGTCCAACAAGCACAACGCCTGCGTCAACGAGGAATTCGTTGCGACCATCACCTCGAAGTCGCAGAAGTGCGACAAGGACGGCGGCAACGGTAGCTGCCCCATGCCCCGCAACGATACAGCGGCGAACATGAGTCCGATTCCCGACAAGGACCCGGCCTCCAACGGCGGTACCTGCGACGGCAATGTCGGCAACCCATGTGATGTTAAAACGGGCGAGAAGTATGAGATCGCGCAGGACTTTGATCTGGGCTGGATCGCGCTGACGCGCTTCTATCACTCCGGCATCTCCACCTCATCCGGTGGCTTCGGCTATGGCTGGACCCATTCGCTGGGCGCCCACCTGGCACTGGATGGCGTTGACAGTGTGGGCATCATTGAAAGCACCGGTTTCCAGCGTGCATTCAAGAAGATCGGCCAAGCCTATGAGGCGGACGACGACAGTGGTGACCGTCTGGTCCAGAACGGCAACTGGACACTGTACTCGGCGGATTCCATCTCTACCTTCGGCGCGGACGGGCGTCTTGCCGCCAAGCGCTTCCCGGATGGCACGTCGCTGGCCTACATCTACGACGACAGCGACCGCCTTGCGGCGGTCACCCACAGCAGTGGCCGCACACTGGAGTTCGTTTACCAGTCCAACGACTATGAGGCGTTGATCAGTTCGGTGCTGGTCGAAGGCGTTGCGCTCGCCACCTATACCTACACGCCGCAGAACCAGGTCGCCACGGTGACCTATGCGGGTGGTGGTGTGCGGACATATCACTACGAGAACCAGGACTTCCCCCAGCACCTGACCGGCATCACCGCTGAGGACGGTCGCCGCTACAGCACCTTTACCTACGATTCCATCGGTCGTGTGATCTCCAGTCAACATGCCGGCGGTGCCGATGGCGTGACACTGGCCTACAGCCCCAATGGTGGTGCGTTGGTGACCGACGCGCTGGGGCGGCAGACCGACTACACCCTGACACCCGGGGGCGACACCGCTCCGTCGCGCAAGGTGACCGGCCTGAGTGATTCGCAGGGAACCGTCAGCCGGACCTACTACGACCAGAGTGTCGACTTCCGTCGGCGCCTGGATACCTACACTGATCGTCGCGGTATCCAGACCAAGCACACCTATGCGCAGGGTACTGATGCGGTGAGCGGCCGTGCCGTCAGCATCCATACCGTGACCGAAGCGGTCGGCTTGCCCGAGCAGCGTGTGGTGACCACGGCGCGCGACGTTGAAACCAATGCGGTACTGACCACCCGGATCGGCAATCGTGAAACCCGAACGTCCTTCAATGGCCGGCGCCAGCCGACAACCAACACGGTGACCGACATCGCGTCCGGTCAGACGCGCATCACCAGCTATACGTACTGCGAAGCCGCTGATGTGGCAGTGGCAGGCAGCTGCCCGGTGGAGGGGCTGCTGAAGAGTGTGGATGGCCCGCGCACGGATGTGGCCGATGCCGTTACCTATGCCTATTACTCGGCGGATGATGCAGGGTGCGCGACCGGAGGTGCCTGCAGCTATCGCAAGGGCGACCTGCGCAGCGTGACCAATGCGCTGGGCCAGACGGCCGAGACTCTGGCTTACGACGCGTTCGGGCGGCCGTTGTCGGTCAAGGACGCCAACGGCGTGGTGACTGATTACACCTACCATCCCCGCGGCTGGCCGACCTCCATCACCGTGCGCGGCGCGACCACGGCCGAGGATCGGGTCACCCAGCTGAGCTACTGGCCAACCGGCCAGGTGCAGAAAATCACCGAGCCGAATGGCAGCAGCGTGTCCTACTTCTACGATGCTGCGCTGCGCTTGACCGACATCGAGGACAACGCGGGCAACACGATTCACTACATGCTGGACAACGCCGGCAATCGCCTCAAGGAAGACACGCTCGATGCAGGCGGCACGCTACGTCGCACCTTGGCGCGGACGTTCAACACGCTCGGCCAGCTGACCGCACTGAAGGACGCAGGCAATCACGCTACCGGCTTTGCCTACGATGCCAACGGCAACCCGCAGACCGTGACCGACGCCCTGCAGCGCGTGACCAGCCAGCAGTACGATCCGCTCAACCGACTGGCGCAGACCCTGCAGGATGTCGGCGGCGTGGCGGCGGAGATCCGCAGCCAGTACAACGCGCTGGACCAGGTCACCCAGGTCACCGACCCGAAGGGCCTGCATACCACCTACGCCTACAACGGTTTCGGTGATATGACCGGGCAAGTCAGCCCGGACAGTGGCGCCAGCAGCTTCGCCGTGGACGCCGCCGGCAATCGCAAGACGGCTACCGATGCGCGTGGCGTCACCGCCACCTATCACTACGATGCACTCAACCGCCTGATCGGTATCGCCTACCCGGACCCCAATCTGGACGTGGGCTACAGCTATGACGTGGCGCCTGCTGCGTGTACCGCCGACGAGCGTTTTGCCAAGGGGCGCCTGGGGCAGGTGCTGCACGCCAATGGAAGCGCCCAGTATTGCCATGACCGCTTCGGCCAGGTCACCCGTAAAGTGCAGACGATCAATGGTGTCGCCAGCACGCTGCGCTACGCCTATAGCAAGTCGGGCCGTCTGACTGCGTTGACCTACCCCGACGGCAGCGTGGCCGACTATGTACGCGATAGCCAGGGGCGCATCAGCCAGATCGGCCTGACCCGGCCCGGCCAGGCACGCCAGATCGTGGTGAACAACGTGACCTACGCGGCCTTCGGCCCGGCCACCGGCTGGGCCTATGGCAATGGGCGGCAGCTGCAGCGTCCGCTGGACTTGGACTATCGCCCGCAGGCGGTGCACGACCCGGCTGCGGGCGGTCTGTCGCTGGGCTACGGCTACGACCCGGTCGGTTCGATCACCGAGCTGAAGAACGGCGCAGGTTCGACGGTGCTGGCCAAGTACGCCTACGACACGCTGGGCCGCCTGACCCAGACCCAGGACGGCGCGACCGGCACGCCGATTGAAACCTATGCCTACGACGCCACCGGCAATCGCACCGCGCTGACCACCTCGGCAGGCACCGCCAGCTACACCTACCCCGCAACCAGCCACCGGCTGACCGCCGTGGACGGCGAAGCGCGCAACCATGACGCGGTGGGCAACACCACCAGCATCGGCGGCAAGACGTTCATCTACAACGATGCCAACCGCATGAACGCGGTGAAGCAGGGCAATGCCGTACTGGAAAGCTACGGTTACAACCACCGCGGTGAACGCGTTCTGCGTACCCCGGCTGGTGGCGCAGCGCAGATCACCTTGTACGACGAAGCAGGGCAGTGGCTGGGCAACTACTCGGCCACGGGGCTGGCGCAGCAGCAGGCCATCTGGCTGGACAACTACCCGGTGGCGCTGATTAATGTGCCGGCTACCGGCGTGCCGGAGCTGGCCTACGTCCAACCAGATCATCTGGGTACGCCGCGCGTGGTGATCGATCCGGTGCGGAATGTTGCAATCTGGGAGTGGAGCAACAAGAGCGAGGTGTTCGGCAACCAGATGCCGAGTGCCGACCCGGATGGGGATGGTGTGGCGTTCGAGCTGGCGCTGCGATTCCCAGGCCAGCAGGCCACGGATGCGAGTGGGCTGTTCTACAACTACCAGCGGGAGTATGACCCTGCGGTGGGGCGGTATTCGCAGAGTGATCGCATTGGACTCAGGGGCGGGATCAGCACATACGGATACGCAGGTGGCGTCCCGTCGTCTTTGATAGATCCACTTGGTTTGTGTCCCTGCGAGTGCGTCGACTACTTAGGCATGACGTTCGGTGTGGCAGACCTCACCTTTGGAGGCTTGGAAGCTGTGAATGGCGCAGGAGCCACCATTGCCGGTGTTTTGTCTCTGCAGCCCGAAGTTGCAATCCCCGGATTCCTGGTAATGGTGAATGGTGGAGCAACGGCGTACGATGGAGTGTCAGCGATACAAACCGCTCAAGATGGAAAGGAAAGAGAATCCATCTACGCCGAGGTGGGCGGGGAGTTGCTGGGGCCAGTTGGCGCGAAGACGGGAGAGCTGTTGTCGTTTGGCTTGACGTTCAGCGGTCACCTTAAGGCCACACGGAAACTGTTGCAACGCGTAGCCACTGACAAGGATGCACTGGATGCCATGAAGGCGGTGAGGGATGTTTCGGGTGGGTCCGGGTGCAATTGCAAATAATGGAGATGATATGCATATGCGCAAGAAAATATTTAATTGGCTTGGTTTGTTGTTCTTTGCGCTAATCTTCTTGAGGTCCTCGTCCTATCTTGTATTGAAGGCGTATGCGATTGGCCGCCTTGAGAGGGGCGATTATTTTGTAATGTTGCCTATGGCGCTGGGGTCGCTCCTGATCTGCGGCATGTTTATGGCAATTATTATTAAAGGAGTGAAAGCCAATCGGTAAGCTCCGCCTGGAGACTCGCGCGCGACGTATGGTTGCGGCAGATTGTATGGGTATCACTTCACGATTTGCAGCTAGCTGGAATTCGTCTTGATCCGGTGTCGGGTGTGAATGGTTCTCTGTTCGATTGCAGGATCTTGCGAGAGCGCTCAGCGAGAACCTGCTGGTCGACTCTCCGGTGATCCGCCGGATTATTAATGTGTGAGATATGAAACATGAAAACATGGAGCTCCTCAGCCCTCCAGGAAGGTCCGTGGCATAGCATGAGAGCGTTTGATCTGCGGTGTTTGAAAAAGGACGCCGAAGCGAAACCATAAGGCGTTATTGGAAAAGAGGGTGCCTAATGCCCTGCGTGGGTAGGCCTAAAGGTGCAAGCGCATTCCCATAGGACTGGGAATATGGTGGGATCGGGCATCGGCAGCTGGCCAATGAGCTTGAGTGTCGCGCATATCAAGAGCGGATGATCTGCGCAACTCGGCTGCGCGATGGAGGACTCGGAGGCGCCGCAGTAGACAAGGCCTACAGCAGGGCAGTAAAGGAAGGAGCAACACGCAATGCGATGCATTCGGATACTGGCCATCTTCTCGCTCGTTCTGGGCCAGCTGGGGTGCCGGGATGATGCTGAGAGTTCAACGTACCCCATGGGTCAGACTGGAAAGACTTGCACTGCCTTCAAAGGCTTTGATCGCCAGCCTCCCGAAGTGGTTGTTACCGAACTGGCTAGACGGGGGTTGGACAGTCGCAGGTTGATCCATAAAACAGTTTGCGGCTCGATCACCAGCTGGGAGATCCTTCCTGCAGGGGCGTCGATCAATCGGATACCTCCCCCAGATACCTACGTGAACGTCTGGCTGAGGGAAAACGGCTCTGTTTCCGTCAGTACGGACCTCCCTTGATGTCGGCGCTCTGATGCTCACGCATCGGGCCAGCGCGCCTGCGCAATAGGTCAGCTAAGGCGAAGTCGCGCTCACTTGATGTCATCCGGGTGGACCGCGCGTGGCAATCGCTCGGTCGCCCGATGTCCCGGCTTGGGCGCGGAGCAGAAAGAGCGAAGTGTTTGGCAACCAGATTCCGAGTGCCGACCCGGACGGGGATGGTGTGGCAGTCGAGCTGGCGCTGCGCTTCCCGGGGCAGCAGGCCACGGATGCGAGTGGGTTGTTCTACAACTATCAGCGCGAGTACGACCCGGCGGCGGGGCGGTACTCGCAGAGTGATGCTATTGGATTGAAGGGGGGGCATCAGCGCTTACGCTTATGTGGATTCGAATCCAATCATTGCTACCGATCCGAAGGGGCTGGCAAAGAAGAGAGCGTGTGTCGCGGCCTACACCGCTGGAGGTGCGGTTTGCGGCGGTGCGGCGGGCTACTACGGAGGAGGCACTGTGGGAGGCATCAGCGGCGCGGCGGCTTGCAGTCCATCAGGCCCAGGGGCAGCAGTCTGCGCCATCGGCGGCGCGGCTGGCGGGAGTGCTCTCGGCGGTGCCGCAGGTTCGGTGGTCGGCGGGTTTCTGGGCAATATCGCCGGTCAGGCGATGTGTTCGGACGAGGAGGGAGAAGATTGTGAGGCCCTGCTACGGACTGACACGGATACCTGCAATGGAATCACCAGGGTGCGTGGCGCAAGAGCTGGTGCGGTCTGTCATGCGTCGGCGACGCAGAGATATGCTGCGTGTCTTAGCGGAAGCCCTATTCCGCCATTGAATACATGGAACAATTGACAATGAATACGTATGACCATCTCGTCTGTGTTGATGAAGATGCAAAGGAATTGGTTGTTTTTCGGGTGGGGGCAGATGGGAAGAGGACCTTGTTCACCAGGGTGGCGCTTCCGCAGGTTGAGGGATGGTCTGCCGAGTTGCAGGATCTTGCGAAAGCGCTCGGCGAGAACCTGCTGATCGACTCTCCGGTGATCCGGCGGATTCTCAATGTGTGAGACATGAAACAGGGAGCTCCTCAGCCCTCCAGGAAGGTCCGTGGCATAGCATGAGAGCGTTTGATCTGCGGTGTTTGAAAAAGGACGCCGAGAAAAGCGGAATGCGGGCCGTTGGAAATTTCTTGATTGCCTTGTATGCGCGAGATGTGATCTCTGGGTATGCGATAGCGCCTGCACCGTCTGCTATCTACTTATGGACCTTCGTGATTCCCACATATGATGATTTTCCCTACCTGCACATATCTCTAGGTCAGAGGATTGCAGGTGCGGAAGTGGATAGAGTTTTTTCCGTGGAATGCGTGAGAGGATTTTGAAGTTGCCAATGTCCAATGCTATTCAAAATAGACTAGATGCGATTCATTCTGTACTGAAGAATGGTGGTGAACCGGGAGCGCAGCATCTTCTGGAGACGTGGTCTGTTCAGACGGCTCGATTGGTCGGCGGCAGCTCCTGGGGCAGCGGACGGTAGCGAATTGTCTCGCTGGGCGCAGCCCCAACGCAGCAGGGAATACCACGCTCTGGCAGCAGATCGTTTACCTGCAGCGACCCGGTGCGTGATGTCGCGATCTGGGATTGGAGCAACAAGAGCGAAGTGTTCGGCAACCAGATTCCGAGTGCCGATCCTGATGGGGATGGTGTGGCGTTCGAGCTTGCGTTGCGCTTCCCGGGCCAGCAGGCGACGGATGCGAGTGGGTTGTTCTACAACTATCAGCGGAATACGTCTCTGCAGTGGGGCGGTATTCGCAGAGTGATCGCATTGGACTACTTTGGGGGATTGCAAGCTTTGCGTATGTTGGTGGGAATCCTATTTCACAGTCCGATTCTCTGGGATTGTGCGAAGACGATAATGGTTCTGATGCGTCCATTCATCAAAAGACATATGGCAAGTACTTCAAGTCATGCATGTCTTACGTTCAGCCTCCGACATGGTTGACTTTGCCGGTGTCTAGTGCATCCGTTCTGATATTGTTTGTTGAAGTGCCCTTTGTTGCCGGTGTTGCAACAGTGGGAGGAGGAGCGCTGGCGAGCTATGAGGTTGGAGCAGCTATAGTCTGCGCTATGGCTGGAATTCAAACTCTGCAGTGAGCCCTATGAAACTGACACGCGGGTGGCTTCTTACATTTTCTGGGATTTGGCTAGCACTTTCGGCCTTGATGCTGTGGCTTGACCGAGTCTGGGATGCGTGTGGCGCGTTCCTGGCTGCGGCAGCCTTCTTTCTGGTTGCCTTGAGGAGAAAGCAGCATTTGGCTGGTAGATCACAAGAGTAGCGCGCCTTCTCGGCCCTCTCTTCGAGGAGGGGGCTTGAGAATTGTGACTCCACCGGTAATCGCACCCCGCTGACCACTTCGGCAGGCACCGCCAGCTACACCTTTCCCCCAACCAGCCATCGCTTGGCTGCGGTGGATGGCGAGGTACGCAGCCATGACGCAGCGGGCAACACCACCAGCGTCCAGGTGGAGAACGTGGAAGTCGTCGGATTCGGGGGCGTGGTGTTCCTGTCCAGCACGACCCAGGTTTTCGGAAGCGACATTGCCACGGCCATGCTTGCCGATGCCGACGGCGTACCGGTGAGGGTCACCTTGTGCCTGGACAATCACGATCAGCTCTTCGAGCTGGAGCTGTGCAAGGTGGACTTCTCGCCGATCATCGGCGTCGATCTGAGGAGCGCTTTCAGCGAGTACTGACGCCTGCTGAAAGCGATCCAAGCTGAAGGGCGTTGCGCATCGCCTTCACCCTTCGGGCTGCAAGCGCCCCACCGCCTGCGCGCACAACGACTGGCAGGCCATGACCAACCCCTCCATCACCCGGTCGCCCACGTACTCTTCGGGTTCGCCATTCTGCCGGGTGCGTTCGGCCGCCAGCAGCATTTCCAGCACCACCCGCAACCCGCTCAACGCGCAATCGGCATCGGCCAGGGCCAGGCAGCGCCCGGGCAGCTGATGCCGCTCCGGCCACGGCTGCCCATCAGCCGCCGCACCGGAGCCGATGCGGTGGAGATTGGCAATGAAGGTGTTCCTGTCCACTGTTGGCGCAGCCTGTGGCGAACCGTCGTCGCCGGCGGTGCTGCGGTAGGCGTGCAGATGCGGGAAGTCCGATTCGTTCATGGCAAGGCTCCGTGCAGGGCAATCGGTAGCCGCCACCCATAAAAGTGGCGGGCGGTACGTGGTTCGAATCCGGGTTGGTCCCAAGCCGGTGGGCGCGAACGCCCCCACGCACCGCCCGCCATAGCCGGCAGACGGATTGCCAGCCGGCGCCACGGAATGTGGACGCCGACTGGCAAGCGCAATCACTCAGGACCAACTCGGGATTCGAAACCCGGCCACCCTTTTCCGGTGGCACGCCATCTGAGCCCGTGGCGCTGTGCAATGCCAATCAGAAGAGTTGCAAACATCACTCGATTGGAGACGCTTTCGGCATTCTCCCACGCTGTTAAGCACCGCCAGCGCTAGCTGGCGCGGCGGTCCGCCCGCACCGTGCAATCTGCGACAGGTGTCGAGGTTGGGGGGCGTTAGGGAACAAGGGGGGAGGGGCGATGACGACAGGCTCTGAAGGGAAGGGCCTGAGTCGAGCATGGCCCGCCTCTACAAGCGTCAAAGCGTGACGTGCGACTCGGGTTGACGTTCCCAGCCACCAAGCGCAGGCTTGTTCAGCACGTTTCCTAAACAGAAGGAGACTTATGACCGCGACCGCTTCGCTGCACCCCACCCCCGACACCCAGGGCCGTTCCCGCCTGTGGAGTGTGTTCTGGCTGCAGGGCGTCATTCCCAGCAACATTCTGTGGGCGGTGGCCCTCTGGGCCCTGGCCAACCAGCGCACCACGCTGCTGCTGGGGGTATTTGCCGTGCTGCTGCTCTATACCGGCTGGATCATCCCGGCGGTCTGGCGGGCGGCGCCCACCGCGCACAACCCCAACCTGGGTGTGGCGGCGCGCGGGTTGACCGTCGCCTGGGGGCTGAACACCGTGCTGGTGATCTTCTTCCTGACCCTGCAGCTGGTGGCTCAATAGAACTGAACGGGCTCGCCGCCACGGTCGAAGGCGGCGAAGCGGCCGATCTGACCGTCATGGATGGCGTTGACCATCAGCTTCAGCGGGCGCGCGGCTTCGTCGCTGTTGGGTGCGAAACCGCCTCTGCCATCCAGCGCCGCCACGAACACCAGGTCCCAGTCGATGCCGGTGGTGGTCGATTCGGTCGCCAGCGCCTGGAAGCTGGGCACCTCGGCTGGCAGCTTGTCCACGCACAGCACCGGCGACAGGGTGCCGCCCTCGCGGCGGTCATGCCGGTCGCGCTGGTCACCGGTGGGCGATTCGGGCAGCTCGGCGCGCACGAATACGAACAGCAGGCGTTGCGGTTCAGCCTGCTCGCCGGCGGCATGCAGCAGTTGCTGGAAATCGTTCATCATCATGAGGGTTGTCACACGCCCGCTGCACGGAAAGCCGCATGCTGCCACAACGCCTGCCGCGCGGGGCCGAACGCGATTGATTTAAGTCATGCCCATGGAACTGAAGGCCGCGTACTCTGGCAATCGTTCCAGCAGGCGAGGGTATCCGGGCCGTTCCGGGCACAGGCAAGACGGTGGAGCAACAAGGTGGACCAGCCATGAGCCAACTCACCGACGGTTTCGGACGCAGCTTTCCGTACCTGCGCCTGTCGTTGACCGAAGCCTGCAACTTCCGTTGCAGCTACTGCCTGCCCGACGGTTACCAGGCCGATGGCCGCCCGCGCTTCCTGCAGGTGGATGAAATCGCGAGGCTGGTGCGTGCGTTTGCCGCGCTGGGTATGAGCAAGATCCGCCTGACCGGCGGCGAGCCCAGCCTGCGCAAGGATCTGGACGAGATCATCGCCACCGTGGCGGCGGTGCCGGGCATCCGCAAGGTGGCCATCACCACCAATGGCACGTTGCTGCCGCGGCGCCTGCCGGGGTGGCACCGGGCCGGCCTGACTGCGCTGAACGTGAGCATGGACAGCCTGCAGCGCGAACGCTTCAAGACCATCACCGGGCACGACCGCCTGCCGGAGATCGAACAGGGCCTGGCCCTGGCGCAGGCGTTGGGCCTGCCGGCGATCAAGCTCAACGCGGTGCTGCTGCGTGGCCTGAACGATGACGAGTTGCCGCAGTGGATGGACTACCTGCGTGGCCGCCCCTTCAGCGTGCGCTTCATCGAACTGATGCGCACCGGCGACAACGAAGCCTATTTCCAGCGCCACCACCTGCGCGCCGACGTGGTGATCGAGCAGCTGCTGGCCGCTGGCTGGCACGAGCGTCCGCGCGCCGCCGACGCCGGCCCGGCGCGCGAGTTCGGCCACCCCGACCATCGCGGCAGCATCGGCATCATTGCCCCGTATTCGCGTGACTTCTGCAAGGGCTGCAACCGCCTGCGGGTGACCGCCAAGGGCGACTTGCGGCTGTGCCTGTTCGGCGAGTTCGGCGTACCGCTGCGCCCGCTGCTGCAGCGCGATGAGGACCACGACGCGCTGCTGGCACGCATCACCACACAGCTTGGCCTGAAAGCGGCCGGGCATGGACTGCACCAGGGCCAGACCGGGCTGACCCCGCACCTGGCCTCCATCGGAGGATGAGCAACACGATGAGTGGGGAATTGAATGCGGCCTTCCACATGGCCGATGTCCGTAACAAGCGCATCAGCCGCCGCCGTGCGGTGGCGGTGGGCGAGCTGCATGCCGGTCCAGTGGCCTATCCGCTGATCGTCGAGCGCCGCCTGCCCAAAGGCGATGCGCTGGTGATGGCCGAGATTGCCGGCCTGCAGGGCGCCAAGATGGCGTCGATGCTGATGCCGCTGTGCCATCCGCTGCCGCTGGAACTGGTGCAGGTGTTCTGCGCACCGGTGCCGGAGCGGCAGGCGATCCGCGTGTGGTGCGAGTGCGCCAGCGAGGCACGCACCGGCGTCGAGATGGAGGCGCTGGCTGGTGTCAACGCGGCGTTGCTGACCCTGTACGACCTGAGCAAGCCAGTGGAACCGGCACTGCGCATCGAAGGCATCCGCCTGCTGTTCAAGGAAGGCGGCAAGCGCGGGGTCTGGCTGCACCCGGATGGCATGGACGAGGCCGAGCGCGTGCGTTTCAACCCACGTGCACCTAAGGGGTTGGAGGGTGCGGCCTGCGCGGTGATTACGCTGAGCGATCGCGCCAGCGAAGGCACTTATGAGGATGTGTCCGGCCCGACCCTGGTGACCGGCCTGAGAAAGCTGGGTGGCGACGTAGTGGCCGCCGAAGTGCTGCCCGATGGCATCGAGCCGTTGGCGGGCCGCCTGCAGGCCTTGGCTGCCGAGGGCGTGCGCCTGTGCCTGTGTACCGGTGGTACCGGGCTGGGCCCGCGTGACCTGACCCCGGAGGCGCTGCGTTCCTTGAACGCGCGGCCCGTGCATGGCCTGGCGCAGATGGTGCGGGCCCTGAGTGCGCAGCACACGCCGATGGCCTGGCTGAGCCGCGCCGAGGTGGTACAGCTGGGCAACATGCTGGTGTTCGCATTGCCCGGCAGCCCGAAGGCGGCGGCGCAGTGCCTGGATATCCTGGCGCCGGTACTGGGCCATGCCCTGGCGATGGTCGAGGGGGATGGCCACTGATGATTGCCTACAGCGATGCCTTGCAGCACCTGCTGGACGCGGCCAAGCCGCTGCCGGCCGAGCATCTGCCGCTGCATGAGGCCGCGGGCCGCACGCTGGCCCGTGACATCCACAGCGCGCAGTCGCTGCCGCCGTTCGACAATTCGGCGATGGACGGCTTCGCGCTGCGCGCCAACGGCACGGCGTTCGAGGCCGGTACCGAATTTGCCGTGCAGGGTTGGCAGGCGGCCGGCGATGCTGGCGCCGAAGGCGGCGAGGGTGCCTGGGAAATCATGACCGGTGCGCGCATGCCGGTTGGGCTGGATACGGTGGTGCCGGTCGAGAATGTGGAGATCCTCGCCAGCGAGGACGGCCGCCCGGCCCGCATCGCCCTGAAGACATCGGTGAAGCCGGGCCAGAACGTGCGCCTGCGCGGCGAGGATGTGAGCGACGGCGAGCGCGTGCTGCGGGCCGGGCAGTTGCTGGACATCAACGCGCGCACCCTGCTGCATGCCATCGGCGTGGGCGAGGTGGCGGTGGTGGCACGGCCGAAGGCGGCGGTGATCGCCACCGGCAAGGAACTGGTGACCGAGGCGGCGCAGACGCTGGAATCCGGTCAGATCCGTGACAGCAACCGGCCGTACCTGGTCGGCCGCCTGCAGGCCGCCGGTGCCGAGGTGGTCTGGCAGGGCACGGTGGGCGATGAGGTGGCCGCGTTCAACGCGGTACTGGATGCAGCGCTGGACGCGGGTGCGCAGCTGTTGATCAGCACCGGCGCGGTGTCGACCGGCCGCTACGATTTCATTCCCGACGCGCTGCGCGGCCGGGGTGCGCGCATCGTGTTCCACAAGGTGGCGATCCGCCCCGGCAAGCCGCTGCTGTTTGCGGTGCTGCCCAATGGCGCGCTGTATTTCGGCCTGCCCGGCAACCCGGTGTCGGCTGCGGTGGGCCAGCGCTTCTTCGTTGAGCCGGTACTGCGCCGCCTGCTGGGGCTGGCGCCGGAGCTCATGTTGCAGCTGCCGCTGCAGGCCGACGTGCGCACGCCGCCGGGCCTGCGCTTCCACGCGCGGGCCCGGGTGGAAGTGGACGCGCAGGGTCGGCTGAGTGCGCGCGTGCTGGCCGGGCAGGAGTCGTTCCGTTTGATGTCCATGCTGCAGGCCAATGCCTGGGTGGTGCTGGAAGGCGAGGGCGGCGTGGCCACTGCCGGCACGCCGGTGCGTGTGCAGGGCTGGGGTCACCACGAACCGGTGCAGCTGGTGAGCCAGGAGTCATGATGAAACAGGTGAATCTGCAGTTGTTCGGTGCGTTTTCCGATCTGGATGCCAGCCGCGAGATTGCCGTGGACGTGGCCGGTGGCACCGTGGCCGATCTGCGCCAGGCGCTGCGCGAGCTGCTGCCGCTGCGTTGGCCGGGTTTCCGTGCCGGCCTGCTGGACTACTCGGCGTTCGCCGACCAGCAACGCGTGCTGCGCGACCACGAGGCGCTGCCCGACGATGGCCGCGTGGCGATCCTGCCACCAGTGAGCGGGGGCTGAGCGATGAGCGAGAAGATCATCGCGAAGGTGGTGGACCGCGCGCAGGCGGCGATCGATCCAGCCGAGGGCATTGCTGCGGTCTCTGATCCGGGCTTCGGCGGCATCGACGTGTTCATCGGCAAGGTGCGCGACGTCAACATCGGCCGGCTGGTGACCGGGATCACCTACGACCTGTTCGAGCCGCTGGTGCTGAACGAGTTCAAGCGCCTGGCCGCCGAGGTCGAGGCGGCGTTCGGTCCGAAGCTGAAGCTGTATGTGGCCCACGCCAAGGGCCGGTTGGGCATCGGCGATGTGGCGGTGGTGGTGGCCGCGGGCAGCCCGCACCGCGACGAAGCGTTCCGCGCGTGCCGGCAGTTGATCGAGGTGGTCAAGCACCAGTGCCCGATCTGGAAGCAGGAGCACTACGAGGACGGCGACAGCGAGTGGAGCGAGGGTTGCAGCCTGTGCCATGCGGACAGCGAACCCGCCCATGCCCATGATCATGCGCACGACCACGGGCATTGACCCCACCCTTCAGGGCGGCGCGGGGTTCAGTAGATCCACGCCATGCGTGGATGAGGCCTTTCCCGAGCACCCGGCCGGCGCAGCCACGCATGGCGTGGCTCTACGGCGATGAGCGTCAACGGCATCGTGCTGGCCGGCGGCCTGTCCACCCGGATGGGCCGCGACAAGGCGCTGCTGCCGTGGCAGGGGCGGACCTTGCTGGAACACATGCGGGGCCTGTTGATGCAGGCTGGCGCACGCGAGGTCTGGGTCAGCGGAAATTACCCGGCGTTCGGCGGCGTGCCGGACCGCGTGGCACGTTGCGGGCCGCTGGGCGGGCTCTACAGCGTGGCGATGCGCATGCCCGATGGCCCGGCCTGGGTGGTGCCGGTGGATACGCCGCTGCTGCCGCCGCGATTGCTGCAGCAATTGCGTGACGGCCATCGCGGTCCATGCACGATCTTTGCCGGCCATCCCCTGCCCATGCTGGTGGATATAGACGATGCTTGTCGCAACGTACTTGAATCGATGCTGGGCGACCCGGACGGTCCGCGCTCGCTGCAGGCCCTGCAGCGTCGTCTTGGCGTGAATTCCGTGGCGCTGGCGCCGGTTGACGAGGCCGGGCTGGTCAACTGCAATACCCCCGAACAATGGGAGGATGTTGCGTCATGAAAGTGCAGTTGCAGGACCAATCGGTACGGCTTCGCCTGGACGAGGCCGAGCTGGCGCGCCTGCTGGCCGGTGAAACGGTCGAGAACATGACCCGCTTCGGCGGTATCGAAGGCTGGGGCATGGCGGTGTCGCTGCATGGCGGCGATCAACCGGTACTGCTCGACGGAGGCACCTTCTGCCGCCTGGTACTGCCGCGCTCGGCCGTCGAGGCCTTGGCGGCGCGGCTGCCGTGCCGCGATGGCCTGCCATTCGACATTGCCCTGGAAGATGGAAGCCAGCTTCAGCTGCAGTTCGATGTGGACGTGCGCGACAGCGTGCGCCAGCGCGGGGTGACCCGCCGCAGCACCGCTTCATCGGTTTGACATTTGTCAGGGGCAGGGTGGAAACCGGCCCTTGATTGATCCAGATCAACCCCGTCGTCCGTGCTGCACGGCCTAATGGCTGCATGACGACGGGTTACAACTTGAAACGCAGTACCCACGTCATTCCACAGCCTTGGAGCCATGTATGACCGTCGGTAGCGATCCTGTTGTCCGCAGCACTGCCAGTCCCGGTCGCGTCATCAGCGACTGGACGCCGGAGGATCCCGGCTATTGGGAGCGCACCGGCAAGCGGGTCGCCACCCGCAACCTGGTCATCTCGATCCCTTCGCTGCTGCTGGCCTTCTCGGTCTGGGTGCTGTTCTCGGCGGTGTCGATCAGCCTGCCGAAGATCGGCTTCAACTTCAGCACCGACCAGCTGTTCTGGCTGGTGGCACTGCCCAGCCTGTCCGGCGCGACCCTGCGCATCTTCTATTCGTTCGTGATCCCGATCTTCGGCGGCCGCCGCTGGACCGCGCTGTCCACCGCGTCGCTGCTGGCGCCGACGCTCTGGCTCGGCTTTGCGGTGCAGAACCCGGCCACGCCGTACTGGGTGTTCGTGGCCATCGCGATCCTGTGTGGTTTCGGCGGCGCGAACTTCTCGTCGTCGATGTCCAACATCTCCTTCTTCTACCCCAAGCAGAAGCAGGGCCTGGCGCTGGGCCTGAACGCCGGCCTGGGCAATGTGGGCGTGTCGGTGGCGCAGGCGGTGATTCCGCTGGTCATCACCGTGGGCGTATTCGGTGCGCTGGGTGGTGCACCGCAGCCCGCGGTGGAGGGTGGGGCACCGCTGTTCCTGCAGAACGCCGGTTTCATCTGGGTGCCGGCCATCGCGCTGTGCGCCATCGCGGCCTGGTTCGGCATGAACGACCTGACCAGCGCCCGCTCGTCGTTCTCCGAGCAGGCGGTGATCTTCCGCCGCAAGCACAACTGGCTGATGTGCTGGCTGTACATCGGCACCTTCGGTTCCTACATCGGTTTCTCGGCCGGCTTCCCGATGCTGGTGAAGAGCCAGTTCCCGGACGTGAACCCGCTGGCCTACGCCTTCATCGGCCCGCTGCTGGGCGCGCTGATGCGCTCGGTGGGTGGCAGCATGGCCGACCGCTGGGGTGGTGCACGCCTGACCTTCTGGGTGTTCGCGCTGATGATCGCGGCAGTGTTCGGCGTGCTGCACTTCCTGCCCAGCGATGGCCAGGGCGGCAACTTCTACGGCTTCCTGCTCAGCTTCATGGCGCTGTTCGTGCTCAGTGGCATCGGCAACGGCACCACCTTCCGCATGATCCCGGTGATTTTCCGCACCCTGCATGAGCGCTGGTCGGCCAACGACAACGCCGAGGGCAAGGCCACGGCCGCACACCAGGCCAGCATCGAGTCGGCCGCAGTGGTCGGTTTCTCCGGTGCGATCGGTGCCTACGGCGGTTTCTTCATTCCCAAGAGCTACGGCTCGTCCATTACGTTGACCGGCAGCCCCGACATGGCGCTGTACGGATTCGTTGTTTTCTATGTCACCTGCCTGGCCGTGACCTGGTGGTGGTACTACCGGCGCGGTGCCGAGACACCCTGCTGACGACATGAAAACGCACCGCAGCCAGATGACACACACAGCCACGATGCCGATGTCCGCAAAGGGAGATCCCCGATGAGTTATTTCCTCGATCGCTTGCAGTTCTTCAAGCGTGACCCCCAGACCTTTGCCGATGGCCATGGTTTTGCCAAGAGCGAGGGCCGCGACTGGGAAAACAGTTACCGCGCCCGCTGGCAGTACGACAAGATCGTACGATCCACCCACGGCGTGAACTGCACCGGCTCCTGCAGCTGGAAGATCTACGTCAAGAACGGCCTGGTCACCTGGGAAACCCAGCAGACCGACTACCCGCGCACACGCCCGGACCTGCCCAACCATGAACCGCGTGGCTGCCCGCGTGGCGCCAGCTATTCCTGGTACCTGTACAGCGCCAACCGGCTGAAGTACCCGCTGATCCGCGGCACGCTGCTGCGCCTGTGGCGCGAAGCACGCAAGAGCAAGGCCCCGGTCGATGCCTGGGCCAGCATCGTGGAGGACAAGGAGAAGGCGCGTTCGTACAAGACCCGCCGCGGCATGGGTGGCTTCGTGCGCCTGCAGTGGGAAGAGGCCAACGAGATCATCGCCGCCTCCAACCTGTATACGGTGAAGCAGTACGGCCCGGACCGCGTGGTCGGGTTCTCGCCGATTCCGGCGATGTCGATGGTGTCCTACGCCGCCGGTGCGCGATATTTGTCGCTGCTGGGTGGCGCCTGCCTGTCCTTCTACGACTGGTACTGCGACCTGCCGCCGGCCTCGCCGCAGATCTGGGGCGAGCAGACCGACGTGCCCGAATCGGCCGACTGGTACAACAGTCGCTACATCATCGCCTGGGGCTCGAACGTGCCGCAGACGCGTACGCCCGATGCACATTTCTTCACCGAGGCGCGCTACAACGGCACCAAGACGGTGGCGATCTGCCCGGACTATTCCGAGCTGGCCAAGCTGACCGACCACTGGCTGCACCCCAAGCAGGGCACCGACGCGGCGCTGGCCTTTGCCTTCGGCCATGTGATCCTGCGCGAGTTCCATGTTGATTGGCCCTCGCAGTATTTCCAGGACTACTGCCGCCAGTACTCGGACATGCCGATGCTGGTGCGTCTGGAGCGTCGCGACGATGGCCGCCTGGTGGCGGGCCGCTTCCTGCGTGCCAGTGAGCTGGGCGGGCTGGGTGAAGCCAACAACCCGGACTGGAAGACCCTGGCCTACGACGAGAACAGCGGCCAGATCGTGGTGCCCAACGGCTCGATCGGTTTCCGCTGGGGCGAGAAGGGTCGTTGGAACATCGAAGAGAAGGCCAGCAATGGCGCCGATACGCGCCTGCGCCTGAGCTTGTCCGAGGCCAACGACGGCATCGAGGCAGTGAGCTTCCCGTACTTCGGTGGCATTGAAAGCGATGGCTGGACCGCTGCACCGGCCGAAGAAGTACTGGACCGCAACATTCCGGTGCGCCGACTGGCCACGGCCGATGGCGGCGAGACGCTGGTGGCCACGGTCTACGACCTGCTGCTGGCCCAGTACGGCGTGGACCGTGGCTTTGGCGGCGGCAACGTGGCATCGAGCTTCGATGACATGGTGCCGGGCACGCCGGCGTGGCAGGAACGCATCACCGGCGTGTCGCGCGCCGAGGTGATCGAGATCGCCCGCGAGTTCGCGCGTACCGCCGACAAGACCCACGGCCGATCGATGATCATCGTCGGCGCGGGCATGAACCACTGGTTCCACAACGACATGAACTACCGCGGCCTGATCAACATGCTGATCATGTGCGGCTGCGTGGGCCAGACCGGTGGCGGCTGGGCGCATTACGTGGGCCAGGAAAAGCTGCGCCCGCAGACCGGCTGGCAGCCGCTCGCATTCGGCCTGGACTGGAGCAAGCCGCCGCGCCACATGAACGGCACTTCGTTCTTCTACTTCAACACCGGGCAGTGGCGCTACGAGAAGCTGCAGGTGGACGAGCTGCTGTCGCCGCTGGCCGATGCGAGCAAGTACGGCGGCAGCCTGGCCGACCTGAACCTGCGCGCGGTGCGCATGGGCTGGCTGCCGAGCACCCCGCAGCTGGACCGCAACCCGCTGCAGCTGGTACGCGAGGCCGAAGCGGCCGGCGTGGCCCCGGCGGACTATGCGCTGGGCAAGTTCAAGGACGGCTCGCTGGACTTCGCCTTCGCCGACCCGGACGCCAGCCAGAACCACCCGCGCATGATGTTCATCTGGCGCTCGAACCTGCTGGGTTCCTCGGGCAAGGGCCACGAGTACATGCTGCGGCACCTGCTGGGTACGCGCCACGGGCTGCAGGGCAAGGACCTGGGCGAAATGGGCGCAGTGAAGCCGCAGGAGGTGAAGTGGCGCGACGAGGCGCCGGAAGGCAAGCTGGACCTGCTGGTCACGCTCGACTTCCGCATGTGCACCACCGCGCTGTACTCGGACATCGTGCTGCCGACGGCAACCTGGTACGAGAAGGACGACCTCAACACCTCGGACATGCACCCGTTCATCCACCCGCTGTCGAAGGCGGTGGACCCGGCCTGGGAATCGCGCAGTGACTGGGACATCTTCAAGGAGGTGGCCCGCACCGTGAGCGAGATGGCGCCGGGCGTGCTGGGTGTGGAGAAGGACCTGGTGCTGGTGCCGACCCTGCACGACACCCCCAACGAGCTGGGCATGCCGTTCGGCGTAGCCGACTGGAAGAAGGGCGAGTGCGAGGCCATTCCGGGCCAGACCATGCCGTCGATGACGGTGGTTGAGCGTGACTACCCGAACCTGTACCGCAAGTTCACCTCGCTCGGCCCACTGCTGGACAAGCAGGGCAATGGCGGCAAGGGCATGAGCTGGGACACGAAGCACGAGGTCGAGTTCCTCGGCAAGTTGAACCACACCGTGCACGAAGAAGGCGTAAGCCAGGGGCGCCCGGCCATCTCGACCGCGATCGACGCGGCCGAAGTGATCCTGCACCTGGCGCCGGAAACCAACGGCCACGTGGCGGTGAAGGCCTGGGAATCGCTGGGCACCTTCACCGGCCGCGAGCACACCCACCTGGCCGTGGGCAAGGAGCACGAGGCGATCCGCTTCCGTGACATCCAGGCACAGCCGCGCAAGATCATTTCCTCGCCGATCTGGTCGGGCCTGGAAGACGACAACGTCAGCTACAACGCCGGCTATACCAACGTGCACGAGCTGATTCCGTGGCGCACGGTGACCGGTCGCCAGCAGTTCTACCAGGACCACGAGTGGATGATCGACTTTGGCGAGGCCTTCATGAGCTACCGGCCGCCGGTCAACACGCGCACGGTGGAGCCGCTGCTGAACCAGCGCCCGAACGGCAACAAGGAGATCGTGCTGAACTGGATCACCCCGCACCAGAAGTGGGGCATCCACAGCACCTACAGCGACAACCTGATCATGCAGACACTGTCGCGCGGTGGCCCGATCGTGTGGATCAGCGAGGACGACGCGCGCAGCGCCGGCATCGTCGACAACGACTGGATCGAGCTGTTCAACGTCAACGGTGCGATTGCTGCGCGCGCGGTGGTCAGCCAGCGCGTGATGCCGGGCATGGCGATGATGTACCACGCCCAGGAACGCATCATCAACGTGCCGGGCTCGGAGATTTCCGGCACCCGCGGCGGCATCCACAACTCGGTGACCCGCATCGTGCTCAAGCCGACCCACATGATCGGCGGCTACGCGCAGCTGGCCTATGGCTTCAACTACTACGGCACCTGCGGTACCAACCGCGACGAGTTCGTGATCGTACGCAAGATGGACAAGATTGATTGGTTGGACGATGAACAAGGAAGTTCGAGTGTCGCGGGCGCAGGACGCGCAGGAGCGACCGATGAGCAGCCCGCTGGTGCTTCGGCATCGGCCAGCAAGGAGGTGGTGTGATGAAGGTCCGTGCACAGATCGCGATGGTGCTGAACCTGGACAAGTGCATCGGCTGCCATACCTGCTCGATCACCTGCAAGAACGTCTGGACTTCGCGCGAGGGCGTCGAGTACGCCTGGTTCAACAACGTGGAAACCAAGCCGGGCATCGGCTACCCGAAGGAATGGGAAAACCAGGAGAAGTGGAACGGTGGCTGGGTGCGCACCGGCAGCGGCAAGCTGGTGCCACGCGCGGGTGGCCGCTGGCGCATGCTGGCCAAGATCTTCGCCAACCCGGACCTGCCGCAGATCGACGACTACTACGAGCCGTTCGATTTCGACTACCAGAACCTGCACACCGCCAAGGATAGCCAGCACCAGCCCACCGCGCGGCCGCGTTCGCTGATCAGTGGCGAGCGCATGCAGAAGATCGAGTGGGGCCCGAACTGGGAGGAGATCCTCGGTTCGGAGTTCAGCAAGCGATCGCGCGACTACAACTTCGACCAGGTGCAGAAGGAGATCTACGGCGCCTTCGAGAAGACTTTCATGATGTACCTGCCGCGCCTGTGCGAGCACTGCCTGAACCCGGCGTGCGTGTCGGCGTGCCCCTCGGGCGCGATCTACAAGCGCGAGGAAGATGGCATCGTGCTGATCGACCAGGACAAGTGCCGCGGCTGGCGCATGTGCGTGTCGGCCTGCCCGTACAAGAAGATCTACTACAACTGGAAGAGCGGCAAGTCGGAGAAGTGCATCTTCTGCTACCCGCGCATCGAGATGGGTGAGCCGACCGTGTGCTCGGAAACCTGCGTGGGCCGCATCCGCTACCTGGGCGTGATGCTGTACGACGCCGACCGCATCGCCGAGGCCGCTTCGGTGGCCGCCGAGAAGGACCTGTACCAGGCCCACCTGGATATCTTCCTGGACCCGAACGATCCGGCGGTGATCGCCGCCGCGCGCAAGGAGGGCATCCCGGACAGCTGGCTGGAGTCTGCCAAGCAGTCGCCGGTGTACAAGCTGGCGATCGACTGGAAGCTGGCGCTGCCGCTGCACCCGGAATACCGCACGCTGCCGATGGTCTGGTACGTGCCGCCGCTGTCGCCGATCCAGTCTGCCGCCGAGCGTGGCCGCGTGGGCATGAGCGGGGAACTGCCGGACGTGGCGTCGCTGCGCATTCCGATGCGCTACCTGGCCAACCTGCTGACGGCCGGTGACGAGGCGCCGGTGGTACGCGCGCTGGAGCGGCTGATGGCGATGCGTGCCTGGCGCCGGGCCAGGAACGTGGACGGCGTGGAAGACACCTCGGTGCTGGAACAGACCGGGCTGAGCATCGCCCAGGTGGAGGAGATGTACCGCTACCTGGCCATCGCCAACTACGAGGACCGTTTCGTGATTCCGACCGGCCACCGCGAGTATGCCAACGACGCCTTCGGCGAGCGCGGCGGCTGCGGCTTCACCTTCGGCAACGGCTGCAATGGTGACAGCCCGGCCGACCTGTTCGGCCAGCGCAAGACCACCACCTTCGTGGTGGACAAGGGCCCGAACCACCGCCGCAAGGAGGTGGTGTGATGAGCGTGCTCAAGCTGGTCGGGGTGTTGCTGGACTACCCCCGCGAAGAACTGTGGGAGCACGGCGAGGAACTGCTCGCCGCCTGTGACGACCCGGCGCTGAACGCCACCCGCCGCCAGCAGCTGCGCAGCTTCGTGCAGCAGCTGCTGGCCACCGATGCGCTGGATGCGCAGGCGGCGTGGCTGGCCAGTTTCGACCGCGGCCGCTCGATGAGCCTGCTGCTGTTCGAGCACATCCATGGCGAGTCGCGCGACCGCGGCCAGGCCATGGTCGATCTGGTCGAAACCTACCGCCGCAACGGCTTCGAACTGGATGCACGCGAGCTGCCGGATTACCTGCCGCTGCTGCTGGAGTTCCTGGCCCATCGCCCAGGCAGCGAGGCCCGCGAGTGGCTGCACCACATCGGCCATATCGCCGGGATGCTGGCGGCGCGTGCCGCCGAGCGGGAGCTGCCGCACCGGGTGCTGTTCGAGATCCTGGTCGAAGCCGGTGACGGCAAGGCCGATCTGCAGGCGCTGCGCCAGCGTGCCAGCGAGGAAGTCCGCGACGATACCGCCGAGGCCATGGACCGTTTGTGGGAGGAGGAGGCGGTGCGCTTCGGCGCCGAAGCTCCTGCCGAAGACTGCAAGCCGCCCGTGCGTTCGCCGGCCCGTCCTTCGCATCGAGAGGTCCAGCCATGAGTTACTCCCTGCATCAATTCGCCTTCCAGTACTACCCGTACATCGCCGTGGCGGTGCTGCTGATCGGCAGCTGGGCCCGCTATGACAGGGCCATGTATACCTGGCGCACCGGCTCCAGCCAGATGCTGTCGGACAAGGGCATGCGGATCGGCAGCAACTGCTTCCACATCGGCATCCTGGCCATCCTCGGTGGCCACCTGGTCGGCCTGCTGACCCCGCACGCGGTGTACGAGCACTTCATCACCTCCTCGCAGAAGCAGATGCTGGCGATGGTGGTCGGTGGTGTGTTCGGCGCACTGTGCTTCATCGGCATCAGCATCCTGCTGGTGCGCCGCCTGTTCAACGCGCGCGTGCGGGCCACCGGCAGCTTCGGTGACACCCTGGTGCTGGTGTTGCTGTTCGCCCAGCTGTGCCTGGGCCTGTACAGCATCCGCATCTCGTCCGGCCACCTGGACGGCGGGGTGATGGTGCAGCTGGCCGAGTGGGCACAGCACATCGTGACCTTCCGTGCCGGTGCCGCCGACTACATCGAGGGCGTCAGCTGGGTCTACAAGATGCATATCTTCCTGGGCCTGACCCTGTTCCTGATCGCGCCGTTCACGCGCCTGGTGCACGTGTGGAGCATTCCGATCAGCTACCTGTGGAGGCCGTACCAGGTGGTGCGCCGCCGCCAGGCCACGCTGCGCTACGGTCCGCGGGAGTAAGTCATGGGCAGCCTGCCGAAATTCCTGCCGATCACCGTGATCGACTCCGCTGCGCCGGTTCCCGCCGAGGCGCATTCGCACCACCATGACGCGGCAGCGCAGGGGCCGCGCTCGCTCGGGCAGCCGGCACCGTGCCGGCTGTTCGTGGACGAGACCGCGATCAGCGAGGCCGACATCGCCCGCGAGATGCAGCACCACCGGGCGATGCGCCCGGAGCAGTCTCGTGCCGAAGCGGCACGTGCACTGGTGGTGCGCGAGCTGCTGCGCCTGGAAGCGCAGCGGCTTGGGCTGCAGGCGCCGGAGGGCAACCGAGTAAGCGACGAGGAAGTGCTGATCCAACAGCTGCTGGAAGATGCGATCAAAGACCGCGTACCGAGTGATGAAGACTGCCGCCGGTACTTCGAGCAGAACCCGGAGCGCTTCCGCTCCCCCGACCGCGTGCGTCTGCGCCATATCCTGCTGGCCGCGCCGGCCGACGACGTGGCTGGGCGCTTCGCCGCACGTACCGAGGGCGAGCGGCTGGTCGGGCTGCTGAAAGAGTCGCCGCACCTGTTCGCCGATTTCGCCCTGCGCCATTCGCGTTGCCCATCCAGCAGCGAGGGCGGCGACCTGGGCTGGCTGCAGCGTGGGCAGACCACGCCGGAGTTCGACCGCCAGGTGTTCCGCCTGCGCGAGGGCCTGGCCGGTTTCCCGGTGGAATCGCGCTGGGGCTACCACGTGGTCTGCGTCGATGCACGCGAGGAAGGCCAGCCGCAGCCGTTCGAGGCGGTGCTGCCGCAGCTGCGTGACTACCTGGAGCTGCAGGTACGCCAGCGTGAAGTGCAGGCCTACCTGCTGCAGCTGCAGGAACGCTACCCGGTGCGCGGGCTGGATGAGATCGAAGCCGAAGCGGATATCGGCTGAACCCCCTTGAACGAGGAGAATTCATGAACCAGGCCCTTGCCCCCGCCAGTGCCGGGCAGCAGCAACGTGCGCTGTGGCTGAGCACGTTCGCCTTCACCGTGTGCTTTGCGGTGTGGATGATCTTTTCGATCATCGGCATCCAGATCAGTCAACAGCTCGGCTTGAATGACACCCAGTTCGGCCTGTTGATCGCCACGCCGGTGCTGACCGGTTCGGTCAGCCGGGTCTTCCTCGGCATATGGTCCGACCAGTTCGGTGGCCGCAAGGTGATGGTGCTGGTGATGCTGTGTGGCGCAGTGGCCACCTGGATGCTGACCTATGCCCAGACCTACACCCAGTTCCTGATTGCCGCGCTGTGCGTGGGTATCGCCGGCGGCAACTTCTCGGTGGGCGTGGCCTACGTCTCGAAGTGGTTCCCGGCCAGCAAGCAGGGCACCGCACTGGGCATCTTCGGTGCTGGCAACATCGGCTCGGCGGTGACCAAGCTGCTGGCGCCGCTGGTGATGGTGGCGGCCGGCTGGACCATGGTCGCCAAGGTCTGGGCCGTCGCGCTGGCCGTCACGGCGGTGCTGTTCTTCCTCTTCAGCAAGGAAGATCCGTCGCTGGAGCAGCGCCGTCGCGAAGGCGTGAAGCCGGTGCCGTTCGCCGAGCAGATGGCGCCACTGAAGAACCTGCAGGTGTGGCGGTTCTCGCTGTACTACTTCTTCGTGTTCGGTGGCTTCGTGGCGCTGGCGCTGTGGCTGCCGCACTACCTGGTGGGCGCCTATGGCATGGACGTGGGCCACGCCGGCATGCTGGCGGCGTGCTATTCGATCCCGGCCAGCCTGTTCCGCGTGGTCGGTGGCTGGATGTCGGACCGGATGGGGGCGCGCCGGGTGATGTACTGGACCTTCGGCGTGTCGGCCATCTGCACCTTCCTGCTGGCCTACCCGGATACCGAGTATGTGGTGAAGGGCATCCATGGCCCGATCCACTTCCATCTGGCCATCGGCGTGGTGATGTTCACCGTGCTGGTGTTCGTGCTGGGCTTCTTCATGTCGCTGGGCAAGGCCGCGGTCTACAAGCACATCCCGGTGTACTACCCCAAGCACGTGGGTGCCGTGGGCGGCGTGGTCGGCATGATCGGTGGCCTGGGTGGCTTCATCCTGCCGATCGTGTTCGGTGCATTGAACGATGCGGTGGGCATCTGGAGCAGCTGCTTCATGCTGCTGTTCGTGCTGGTGGCCGCTGCACTGGCCTGGATGCACTTCGCGATCCGCCGTATGGAACGCCGCCACTTCCCGCAGATCGACCGCGAAACCGACCTGCCCGAAGCCATCGATGCGGCCGCCGCCGAGCGGGTGCGCGGTGGGTGAAGGTGTTTGCCGGCCAGCGGCCGGCACTACCAGAACGGTGCGCGATGGGTGGAGGGTGCTGCCGGCCAGCGGCCGGCACTACCAAATGGTGGGTGAAGGGGTAGTGCCGGACGCTGGCCGGCAGCAACCGCCAGATGCGCCACGCTTGATTTCAATCAGGGCCACGCGAAGAGGAACGCCCGAAGATGTCTGCCATGAGCTTCCACGTTGACGAGAGCGAGGACACTGCGCTGCAGGCTGCATTGCTGCGGCAACCGCGGCACGTGCTGTTTCCGCCGGCTGACCAGTTCAGTACTGGTTTTGGCGAAAGCGGCTGGCGCGCTGCCATGCGCGCCAGCAATGAGCACCTGATCCCACGCGGCTTGACGCTCGGCTTCCAGGTCGGTCGTGGCGGGCGCGGTGTGCCGCCGCAGGCCTATCTGGACACCTTGCTGCTGGCGCTGCGGCTGCAGGCCGACGTGCTGGCCGAGGACCGTGAAGTGGTGGCGATGGTACTGCAGCTGGGGCTGGCCGAGACGTTGCCGCCGCCGCAGCTCGGCCAGCTGCTGGATGCGGTGCCGCAGCACCTGCGCACCGTGGCGCGGCCCCAGGTGGAGGTGCGGCTGGACGCAGGCAGCGCGCTGGCGCCGGCGCAGCTGCGTGCGGTGGGCTGCACCCGTTTGAACGTGATCGATCGCGCCGATGCACCGGGGCCGACCCTGCTGGCACAGGCGCGACAGGTGGGCTTCACCGCGCGCTACTACCAGTTGCGGGTACCCGGCAGCGAGGACGCTGGCTTCATTGAACGGCTGCACGAGGTGCTGGCCGAGGCACCGGAGCGCATCCTGCTGCCGGCGCCGTGTGCGCTGCCAGAATACCCCTCGGCCGTCCATTGGCTGCAGGCCTGGCGCCTGCTGCGCGCTGCGGGTTACGAACCGATTGGTGGCGATCACTATCAGCGCGGCGATCTGCCGAACCCGCACGGTCCGGGCGATGGCCAGCGCCATTGCGATCTTGCCAGCGTGCCACGCCGCGACCGCAGTGATTTCATCGGGCTTGGCCTGTCTGCCTGCAGCCAGATCGGCGAGGTGTTCTACCGGCTGGAGGACGAACTGGGCGAATGGCGTGCGCGGCTGCTGGCGGGTCACATGGGAGTCTCCGCCGGGCTGATCCTGTCCGAGGACGAGCGGTTGGTGGCCGAAGTGGCGCAGAGCATCGCCTGTGACCACGCCCTCGATGCGGCTGCCTTCGAGTGGCGCAACGATGAACCGTTCGAGGAATGTTTCGCCGAACAGCTGCCCGCGTTGTCGCCGCTGCTGGCACGCGGCTGGGCGCAGTGGGATGCGCGCGTGCTGCGCCTGGCCGAAGAAGGGCGCCTGCTGTGGCGTATGATGGCCGCATGCTTCCGGCCGGCGGCCGCCATCGCTTGAGTCTTGCCCCGATGTCTTCAATTCCGCCTTCGCAGGGCCGTCTCGGCCGGGCCACACCCAACCCCGCCGCCGCCGATGATGGCGACGCACTGCACTTCTGCAGCACCTGCGCGTTCTCCGACGCATGCATGTCGCAGGGTTACGACAAGACCGCACTGGGCGACCTGCACGTGCTGGTCGACCATGTCGGTCCGTTCCATGCAGGTGACTACATCTTCCGCGCCGGCGAATCGTTCGATTCGATTGCTGCGGTGCGCGCGGGCATGGTCAAGACCTTCGTCGATGACAGCCAGGGCAACGAGCAGGTGCTGGGCTTCAGCCTGCCGGGCGAAGTGATCGGCCTCAACGCGATCCACGGTTCGCGCTTCCCCTGCAATGCGGTGGCGCTGGACACCGTGCACCTGTGCCGCATCTCGTTCCCCAAGCTCAGCCTGTTGGCGACCCGCATGCCGGGGCTGCAGGCCAAGCTGTTCAGCCTGCTCAGTGCGGAGATCGGCAAGGTCGCGACCCTGGCCGCCAACCACCGTACCGAAGAACGCATGGCCGCGTTCCTGCTGGACATGTCCGAGCGCTACGCGCGGCGCGGTTTCTCCGCCACGCGCTTCAACCTGACGATGGCGCGTACCGAGATCGCCAATTACCTGCGGATGGCGCCGGAAACCGCCAGCCGCGTGCTGCGCCGCCTGAGCGATGATGGGATCATTGCGGTGAAGCAGCGCGAGATCCTGTTGCTGCAGCCCGAGCGCCTGGCAGCGCTGGCGGTGGCCGACGAATCCGATCCGAACTGAACCTGGCCGGGAGCCGACGATGAAGCGAGCTGGACTGTTGTTGCTGGGACTGCTGGCTACGGTGCCGGCCTGGGCGGCCGAGCTGACGGTGTCTGCGGCATCGAGCCTGACCGAGAGCTTCCGCGAGCTGGGCGCGGCGTATGAGAGGGCGCACCCGGGAACCAAGGTCGATTTCAACTTCGCCGCATCCGGCGTGCTGCTGCAGCAGATCAGCCGTGGCGCACCGGTGGATGTGTTCGCGTCGGCCGATGAAACCACGATGGACCAGGCCCAGCAGCAGGACCTGCTGGCGGCCGGTACCCGCGAGGTGTTCGCGGTGAACGCACTATGGGTGGTGGTGCCGCCGCAGGCCAAGGCTGCGCCGCGTACCTTGAAGGACCTGGCCGGTGCCGGTGTGCAGCGCGTTGCGCTGGGCAACCCGGACAGCGTGCCGGTTGGCCGCTATGCCAAGGGCGCGCTGGAAGCGGCGGGCCTGTGGCCGTCGGTGCAGGGCAGGATCATCACGACGCAGAACGTGCGCCAGTCGCTGGATTACGTGGCGCGCGGTGAAGTGGATGCGGGCTTCGTCTATGCCACAGATGCACAGGCGATGCCCGACCGGGTGCGCCGCGCCTTCGCGGTTCCGGTGGCGGGGCGCATTGCCTATCCGCTGGCGGTGACCAAGGCCAGCGCGCAGTCGGCCGAAGCCAGGCGCTTCACCGCCTTCGTGCGTTCGGCGCCGGGCCAGGCGATCCTGGCCAAGCACGGGTTCGGCAAGCCCTGACGCATGGATCTCGACTGGAGCGCACTGGGGTTGTCGCTGAAGGTGGCCGGCTGGGCCACCGCGATCAATCTGGTGCTGGGCGTGGCACTGGGCGCGCTGCTGGCGCGGCGGCGCTTTCCCGGCCGCGAGCTGCTGGATTCGCTGCTGACCCTGCCGATGGTGCTGCCACCGACGGTGCTGGGCTATTACCTGCTGGTGCTGATCGGCCGCAACGGCCCGATCGGCGCGTGGCTGCAGTCGTGGTTCGGCATCAACCTGGTGTTCACCTGGCAGGCCGCGGTGATCGCCGCGGCGGTGGCTTCGCTGCCGCTGGTGTTCAAGCCGGCACGCGCGGCGTTCGAAGAAGTGGACGGGCAGCTGGAGCAGGCCGCGCGCACGCTTGGAGTGTCCGAAGCAGCGGTGTTCTTCCGCGTCACGCTGCCGCTGGCGTGGCGCGGCATTCTTGCCGGCCTGCTGCTGGCCTTCGCACGCGCGATGGGTGAGTTTGGCGCGACATTGATGGTGGCCGGCAGCATTCCGGGACGCACGCAGACGCTGTCGATCGCCATCTACGAGGCGGTGCAGGCCGGCCAGGATGGCAAGGCCAATGCGCTGGTGATCCTGACTTCGGTGGTGTGCATCGTGATCCTGTTGCTGGCAGCGCGGCTGGTGGGCGGGCGTCGCCGGGAGCTGCGCGATGTGGCTTGACCTGCAGGTGCGGCGCCGCCTGCAGGCGGCCGGCCAGGATTTCGTGTTGGACGTATCGCTGCAGTGCACGCAGCGCCAGGTGGTGCTGTTCGGACCTTCAGGCGCCGGCAAGAGCCTGACCCTGAAGGCGGTGGCCGGGCTGCTGCGGCCGGGCCAGGGCCATGTGCGCCTGCAGGGGCAGACCCTGTTCGACGCGGCCACCGCTGTGGATCTGCCGCCGCAGCGCCGCCGGCTGGGCTACGTGTTCCAGGATTACGCGTTGTTCCCGCACCTGAGCGTGCGCCAGAACGTGGCGTTCGGGCTGCAGAAGGGCTGGTTGAATCCGCGGGTCGGCCAGCGTTTCGATGCGGTGGAGCAGTGGCTGCACGCATTCCGCATCGACACGGTGGGCGATCTGCTGCCGTCGCAGGTCTCCGGTGGCCAGCGCCAGCGCACTGCATTGGCGCGCGCCCTGGTGACGCAGCCGCAGGCGCTGCTGCTGGATGAGCCGTTCTCCGCACTGGACCATGACCTGCGCCAGCATCTGCGCCAGGAGCTGGAGACCGTGCTGGACAAGACCGGCATTCCGCTGCTGTTGATCAGCCACGATCCACAGGACGTGGCCATGTTCGGCCAGCAGGTGGCGCGCGTGGTGGACGGCCGCATTGTCGGCAATTGACCCGTGATGGACGCACCGGCGACGGTGGGTCACATCTGATGGTAGTGCCGGCCGCTGGCCGGCAACCAAGGGATACTGGGCAGCCGGCCAGCGGCCGGCTCTACCGTGATGCACGGGCGATGGTTGGCTACATATTCTGGTAATGCCGGCCAGCGGCCGGCTCTACCGGTCCAGGATTCGTGCAGTCCAGTGGTACCGATCAATACAGCTCACAGTGCGTGCGGCCTTCACCGCGCAGCGCGTCCCAGCGCCCCTCGCCACCAATGGCATCGATGGCCTCGCGCACCGCGCCTTCCAGATGGCGCTTGTTGCCGCACAGGTAAAGATGCCCACCGCGGGCCAGGACGTCGCGCACTTCGCTGGCGCGCTGCTGCAGCACGTGCTGCACATAGATCTTTTCAGCGCCATCGCGCGAGAACGCGGTATGCAGGCCGGCCAGCACGCCACGCGCGTGCCAGTCCTGCAGCTGGTCTCGATACAGGTAATCGTGCTGGCGGTGCTTCTCGCCAAACACCAGGTGCACCTCGCGTTCGCAGCCGTTGGCCTGCAGCTCCTGCATCAGGCCCATCAGCGGTGCGATGCCGGTGCCGGTGCCGACCAGCAGCAGCGGCGCCTGGCCGGTATCGGGCAGGTGGAAGCCAGGGTTGGAGCGGCAGTACACACGGGCGTGCTCGCCGCCATGCAGCAGGCTGCCGGTGGCGGTGCCGAAGCGCTCGCGGCCGCGCAGGGGGTAGCGCACTTCGCGCACGCACAGGCTCAGCTGGTCGTCGCACGGGTGTGAGGCGATCGAATAGGCGCGCGGCAGCCGCGGTGAAAGCAGTTCGCGCAGCCGGGCCAGCGGCACGCTGTCCGGCGTGGCGTGGTCCTGCAGCACGTCCAGCAGGTCCAGGCCGTGCAGGTAGGCTTCCAGCTCGCGCTTCTGGCTGACCTTCAACAGGCCCTTCAGTACCTCGCTGCCGCCGAGCTTGGCCAGTTCGCGCAGCACGCCCTTGCTCAGCAGGCGCAGCTCGCGGTCGTGCAGGGCGGCCACGGCGGCGGTGTCGCCGTACCAGGTAGCCAATGCCTGCAGCAAGGCAGGGTCGTTCTCGGGTACCACGTGCAGGGTGTCCCCCGCGCGGTAGGCCATGCCACTGCCGGCAATGTCCAGTTGCAGGTGCCAGGCGGCCGGGTCGCTGCTGTTCAAGCGGCGGCGTTCGAGGATAGGAGCGGCAAACGCATTGTCTTCGCCATAGGCGGTGACCTGCAGGTGCAGGTGCTGGCCAGCGCTGAGGTCGCCATCCAACACCTGGCCGAGCACCGGCTGCCATTGCTGGAAGAACTGCTCGTAGCCCAGGTCGGCGTCCACCCGATGCAGCAGCGGCTGCGCCTGGCGCTCGCTCAGCGCGGCATCCAGCGCCTTGGTGAAGCCGCAGAAGCTCGGGTAGCCGGTATCACCGAGCCCGAACACTGCATAGCGCAGGCCGCTCAGCGTCGGGACCTGGCGCAGCGTTTCGAAGAACTGCTCGCCATTGGCTGGCGGCTCACCGTCACCGAAGGAACTGGAGATCGCCAGCAGCACATCGCCTTGGCCGAGACTGGCTACGTCGATGTCGTTGAACGGGAGCACCTGCGGCCCGTGCGGCTGCAGTTCCGCGCCCAGGCGCTGGGCCAGGGCGCGGGCGTTGCCCGACTCGGACGCGAAACCCACCAGCAGACGGCTGAAGGGCGTACTGGTCGGGAGAGCGTTCACGCGGCCTCGTAGAAGTCGTCGAACTTTTCCTTGCTGAACTCGACCAGGTCGTAGTTCTGCATCAGGTCGTTCACCACGCGGCGGATGCTGATGTAGGAGGTGATGTTGCCGTCTGCGTCGAACAGCGGCTGCACGGTGGTGTCGACCACGTAGAGCACGCCGCCCTTGCCGAGGTTGGGCACGATGCCGGTCCAGGTCTTGCCGGCCTTGATGGTGTCCCACATGTCCTTGTATACGGCCTTGGGCACGTCCGGGTGGCGCACGATGCTGTGCGGCTGGCCGATCAGCTCTTCGCGGGCGAAGCCGGTGAGCGTGCAGAACAGGTCATTGGCGTAGGTGATGTTGCCCTGCAGGTCGGTGGTGGAGATCACCATGACGTTCTGCATGGCGTTCAGCAGCTGGGCGTTGTCGGGGGTGTAGCTCATCGCAGGGTCCTTGTGGATGCCGGCCGCGCCGGCGTGTTCGGGTCCTGCATAGGAATACGCCCGCGCGGCGGCGGGCGGTTTGACATTGGTCAAGCGCGTAGCGCGAAGGCCTGCGACCGGGTGTCGCAGGGTGAGTCTCTTAAAGACCAATCCAGCTCGGCTCAGGCGGCACGTGGGATTGCCAACAGCCGGGCGTGGGCTCGGCCCCATCGCAGGAGACACGGGCAGGAGGCGGGCGCATGTCATGTGTACTGAGCTCATGACGTGTTGTCACAAAGAAATCGCCATGGCTTCACGGTTGATTGATCGCATGCAGGGCTATTGTCGTCCTGAGCCTCTCGCTGACGTCCCCCACGTCCTGCGTCGACTTCCTTCCCACCATCAGCGCCCGTCCGGGCGCCGCTGGCGTCCGTCTGCCTGAAATACCCGAGAGACCCTCCCATGGCCCGCGCTGTCCAGTCCGCTTCATCTGTTGCGACCTCTCCCGGTTCGCTCGTGCCGATCGGCACCCGGCGTGGCCACTCGCAGCCACTGCAGCTGCCGGAGCTGGTACAGCGTGTGTTGTTCGTCGCGACCGAGATGGCCGACTTCATCAAGGCCGGGGGCCTGGGCGACGTGGCCGCAGCCCTGCCGCGTGCGGTACGCGGCGCCTGTGATTCGCGCGTGCTGCTGCCCGGCTACCCGGAGGTACTGCAGCGCCTGCCACAGCTGCAGCGGGTGGGACAGGTCAGCGCGAGGGCGGGCCTGCCTGCGTGCGGGATCGGCATGGCAGTGCAGGCAGACGGCCTTCCGATCTACGTGCTGCTCTCGCCAGAACTGTACGAGCGCGAAGGTTCGCCATACGTCGATGGGCAGGGCCAGGAGTGGAAGGACAACGCGGTTCGCTTCGCCACGCTCTCACACGCGGCGGCGGAGATTGCGGCCGGGCGTGCCGGGCTGGACTGGTCGCCGCAGCTGCTGCACCTGAATGACTGGCCTGTGGCCATGGCCGCAGCCTACGTGCGTTGGGACCGGACCACCGTGCCGACCCTGCTGACCATCCACAACCTGGCTTACCAGGGGCTGTTTCCGTATGCGCTTGCACCTGTGCTGGGCGTGCCGGTCGAACACCTGGATGAACTGCACTTCCATGGGCAGATGTCGTTCCTGCAGGGTGGCATCACCAATGCCACGCGGCTGAACACGGTCAGCCTGCGCTACGCGCAGCAGATCACCGCCCCGGATGACGGCTGCGGGCTGCATGACCTGTTGGCGCGCCGGGCGGCCGGCGGACACCTGAGTGGCATCGTCAACGGCATCGACGCCAGTTGGGATCCACGCCGCGACATCCACCTCAAGGCCCATTTCGGCATCGGCGAATGGACCGGGCGCGCCACCAATGCGCACGCGGTGCGCAGTGCATTCGGCCTGGCGCCCTCGGCCGGCCCGCTGTTCGCGGTGGTCTCCCGCCTGGTGCACCAGAAAGGCCTGGACATCACATGCGACGTGGCGCCGCAGATCGTGGCGGCCGGCGGCCAGCTGGTCATCATCGGTGGCGGCGAGCCGCAGGTGGAAGCGCAGGTGCAGGCGCTGGCCCGGCGCTACCCCGGACGGGTGGGCGCATTCATCGGCTTCGAAGAGGCGCTGGCCCGCCAGATGTTTGCCGGCGCCGACTTCCTGCTGATGCCTTCGCGTTTCGAACCCTGTGGGTTGAGCCAGATGTACGCGCAGCGCTTCGGCTGCCTGCCCATCGCACACGCGACCGGCGGGCTGGTCGATACCGTCGAGGATGGCGTGACCGGATTCCTGTTCCACGGCGCCAATGCCGATGGCCTGCGCCGCTGCGTGGAACGGGCGATGCGCACCTTCCGCCTGCCCGGCCTGCTGCAGGCCATGCGCCGCGCCGCCATGCTGCGGCCGGGTGGCTGGGACGCGGCCGGACGCGCGTATCTGGCCCTGTACCAGCAGACCTGCCAGGTGGCCGCATGAGCCACGACAGCCTGCAGCCGGTCGCCCTCGAGGACGACTCCATGGCAACTGCCGGACGGGAGGAGGGCGTGGTGGCTCCGGTCCTGGACGACCTGGTTCATGCACGGCCGGCCGATGCGTTTGCCTGGCTCGGGCCGCACCAACAGCCCGATGGCCAGCGCCAGCTGCGCGTTCTGGTGCCCCACGCGCGTCGCGTGGAGGTGATTGCGGGCCCGGAGCGGCGCTGGGATCTGCAACCGGGCCCCTTGCCCGGCCTGTTCGAAGGTGCAGCGGGTGAAGCGCCCGTGCCGCTGCTCGCCCTGCATTTCGAGCAGGGTGTGGAGCAGGTGCACGATGCCTATTCCTTCGGTCCGCTGCTGGATGAGGCGCTGCTGCAGCATTTCCATGCCGGTGATGCTGATGCAGCGCGGCAGTTGGGCGCGGTAGCGATGCAGGTACAGGGTATCGACGGCGTGCGCTTCGCGGTGTGGGCCCCCAACGCACGAAGGGTTGCCGTGGTCGGCGATTTCAACGGGTGGGATGGCCGGCGCCATCCGATGCGGCTGCGCCACACCGCTGGCGTGTGGGAGCTGTTCCTGCCTGGCGTGCAGGCCGGTGCCCGTTACAAGTTCCGCATTGTCGGCGCCGACGGCCGGGTGATGCCCGACAAGTTCGATCCGATGGCGCGCTGGGCCGAGCTGCCACCGGCCACCGCCTCGCGGGTGCCTTCGGCCGCGCCGATGCAGTGGCACGATGATGCATGGTTGGCGGCGCGGCGGCAGGCCGGAACCTGCACGCCGCTGTCCATCTATGAAGTGCATGCGGGCTCCTGGCAGCGCAGCGACGATGGTTCGCCGCTGGACTGGGATGTCTTGGCCGACCGGTTGATTCCGTACGTGGCAGGGCTTGGTTTCACCCACATCGAGCTGCTGCCGGTCAGCGAGCATCCCTTTGGCGGTTCCTGGGGCTATCAGCCACTGGGGATCTACGCGCCAACGGCGCGCCATGGCACGCCACAGGCGTTCGCGCGCTTCGTGGACCGCTGCCATCAGGCCGGCATCGGGGTGATCGTGGACTGGGTGAGCGCGCACTTCCCCAACGACGCGCATGGCCTGGCCGGGTTCGATGGGACCGCGCTGTACGAGCATGCCGACCCGCGTGAAGGGGTGCACGCCGACTGGGACACGCTGATCTACAACTATGGCCGCAACGAAGTGGCCGCCTACCTGATCGGCAGTGCATTGGAGTGGGTGGAGCGGTTCCACATCGACGGTCTGCGCGTGGATGCCGTGGCGTCCATGCTGTACCGGGATTACAGCCGTGCCGAGGGCCAGTGGATACCCAACGAGCAGGGCGGGCGCGAGAACCTGCAGGCGGTCGCGTTCCTGCGGCGGATGAACCAGACGCTGCGCGAGCGCTTTCCGGACGTGCTGGTGATCGCCGAGGAATCCACTGCATGGCCGGGGGTGACCGCGCCGGTGGAGCAGGGCGGGCTTGGTTTCACCCACAAATGGAACATGGGCTGGATGCACGACACCCTGCAGTACCTGGGGCGCGATCCGGTTCATCGCCAGCATCACCATAGTGAGATCAGCTTCGGCCTGGTCTACGCCTTCTCCGAACGGTTCGTGCTTCCGCTTTCGCATGACGAGGTGGTGCACGGCAAGGGAGCGCTGCTGGCCAAGATGGCGGGTGAGCCGGTGCAGCGGCTGGCCCAGCTCCGCGCGTACTACGGTTTCATGTGGGCGCACCCGGGCAGCAAACTGCTGTTCATGGGCGGCGAGTTCGGCCAGGGACAGGAGTGGTCGCACGATGCGGCACTGGACTGGGTACAGGCGGCCAGCAACGAGGGCCAGGGCCTGTCGCGCCTGGTGGGCGACCTCAATGCCGTGCTCCGCGCCGAACCTGCGTTGCACCGCGACGAACGCGACGAACGCGGTTTCGACTGGAGCGTGGCCGACGACAGCCGCAACAGCGTCTACGCCTTCATCCGCCGGGATCCGGCCGGTAGCGGCCGCACCCTTCTGGTAGTGAGCAACTTCACTCCGGTACGTCGCGACGGCTACCGGGTCGGCGTGCCGCAACCGGGGTGTTGGACCGAACGGCTCAACACCGACAGCGGTTACTACGGTGGCGGCAACGCGGGAAACCTCGGCGCAGTGCATACCGAGCCGCGGCCGATGCATGGTCACGCGCAGTCGCTGCGGCTGACCCTGCCGCCGCTGTCCACGCTGTATCTGCAGGTTGATGCATGACCGCAGTGGCGCCGCGCCTGGGCGCATGGCCGGTGGCCGGTGAAGGTGTCGAGTTCCGCGTGTGGGCACCGGACGCAGGCACCGTGGCGCTGTGCCTGCAGGGCGTGCTGCGGCCGATGCACCGCGACCCGGACGGCTGCCACTGGCTGCGGACACAGGCGTCGCATGGTGACCGCTACCGGTTCCGCCTGCCGTCCGGCCAGGACGTGCCCGACCCGGCCTCGCGCTGGCAACCGGACGGCGTCAATGGTGACAGCGCGGTGGTGCTTGGCACGGATGGAGCACATCCCACGTGGCAGGGGCATGCCTGGCAGGACCTGGTGATCTATGAAGTGCACATCGAGGCCGGCGGCGGGTTCGCGGCGTTGACCGCGCAGCTGCCGATGCTGGCGGCCTTGGGCATCACCGCCATTGAACTGATGCCGGTCGCGCAGTTTCCCGGTGGCCGCAACTGGGGCTACGACGGCGTGTTCCCGTATGCACCCGCGCTGGCCTATGGCGGTCCGTCCGCGCTGAAGGCCTTTGTCGACGCGGCGCACGATGCAGGGCTCTCGGTGCTGCTGGATGTGGTCTACAACCACTTCGGGCCGCAGGGGAACCGTCTGCGCGACTACGCGTGCGGGTTCTTCCGTGACGATCGCAGCACGCCGTGGGGCGAGGCCATCGACTTCCGCCAGCCCTGGGTGCGGCGCTTCTTCATCGACAATGCGCTGATGTGGCTGCGCGACTATGGCGTCGACGGACTGCGCCTGGATGCTGTGCACGCCATTGACGATGACCGGTTCCTGCAGCAGCTGGCCGATGAGGTACGCGCTGCGGTGCCGCAGGCGCACCTGGTGCTGGAGAACGAACGCAACCAGGCGCGTTGGCTGCGCGGCGCCTATCAGGGGCAGTGGAACGACGACTTCCACAACGCGCTGCATGTGATGCTGACCGGCGAGCAGGAAGGCTATTACGCGGCCTATGCCGGGCGCGCCGAAGCACTCCTGGCGCGCTGCCTGGCCGAGGGATTCGCCTGGCAGGGCGAACCGGACCTGCGCGGCGATCCCCGCGGCGAACCCAGCGCCGACCTGTCGCCCGCGCGTTTTGTGGTATTCGCGCAGAACCATGACCAGGTGGGCAACCGCGCTTTCGGCGAGCGCCTGTCGATGCTGACCGATCCTGCGCCGCTGCGCGCGGCGCTGGCCCTGACCCTGCTGACGCCGATGATCCCGCTGCTGTTCATGGGCGAACCGTGGCAGGCGCAATCGCCCTTCCTGTTCTTCACCGACTATGCGCCGCCGCTGGACGAGGCGGTGCGTGAAGGGCGTCGCCGTGAGTTCTCCGGTTTCAGTGCCTTTGCCGACGCCGCCGCGCGCGCGCGTATTCCGGACCCGAACGATGCGGCGACCCTGCAGGCGTCGTACACGCCGCCCGGCGATGATCCCTGGTCGCAGCACTGGCTGCGCTGCACGGGTGAGTTCCTCGGCCTGCGCAGGCGCTATCTGCAGCCTGGCCTGCTGCAGGCGCGGTCGCTGGGCGCGCGCGTGCTGGGCCAGGGCGCGGTGCAGGCGGGCTGGCAGTTGCCATCGGGCCAGTGGTGGATCGCGATCAACGTGGGTCCGTCGCCGGTGGCCCACGCGATGCCGGCCGGCGAGTGCGTCGTGGGGCCGGATGCGGCCGCGATGCTGCCGGCAGGCGGCGGTGCGCTTGCGCGCTGGATCGCCGCATGAATACGGATGCGGCGGTGCGGGAGGCGGCTCGCCGTGCGGGCCTGCTGGTCCGCTGGACCGACGTGGCCGGAGCAGAGCGCGAGGTTGCGCCCGACGTGCTGCGCGCCGTGCTGTCGGAGTTCGCGTGCGACGGTGCGCCGGTGGTCCACCCGTTGCTCACCGCCTGCTGTGGTCAGCTCCTGGCCATGCCTGAGGCAACGGGCGCGGCGTGCTGGGTGGACGAGCAGGGCACAGCGTTGCCTGCACGTGCGGATGCGCAAGGGCGCTGGCGGGTTCCGGATCAGCCAGGCTATTGGCAGCGGCGCCAGGGCGGGCAGCAACAGGCGGTTGCGGTGGCACCGCAGCGTGCCTGGTGGCCGCAGGGCCTGCTGCGCGGTTGGGGTCTGTCGGCGCAGGTCTACAGCCTGCGCGCGCCCGATGATGCCGGCATCGGTGACAGCGCCGGCTGTGCGCGGTGGCGCGAGCTGCTGCACCGTCACGGCGGCGATGCACTGGCGTTGAGTCCGCTGCACGCCGGCCTGCCACCGGGTCCGGGCTACAGTCCTTACTCGCCCAGCGACCGGCGCTGGCTTGACCCGCTGCAGGTGTCGCTGCCGCAGGTTTTGCCGGAGGCCGCCAGCAGCGTGTTGCGCGAGGACGAAGCACTGGCGATGGCCGTTGAAGCGGCTACCGCAGCACGCCGCATCGACTGGCCGCACTCGTCGGCAGTGAAGTGGCGCTGGCTGCGCCAAGGGCGCCAATGGCTGCGGCAGCAGGCGCCGGCACAGTACGAACAGTTGCAGACGTGGTGCGATGCGCAGGGCGAACCCCTGCTGCGGTATTGCGAGCACGCCGCTGACCGCTTCACTGGAAGCGCCGACGACCATGCGTTTGCGCAGTGGTTGGCGCGGCAAGGCTGGGCGCAGGTGCAGGCGGGACTGCGCAGCGACGGCGCGTCGATCGGACTGATCGCGGATCTGGCAGTGGGTTGTGCACCGCAGGGCGTCGAGGCCCGGACCGGCGGCGACCGTCTGCTGCAGAGCCTCGAGCTGGGCGCGCCGCCGGATGCGTTCAATCCGCTGGGCCAGGCCTGGGGTATCACCAGCTGGTCACCCTCTGCGTTGCAGCGCGAAGGGTTTGAACCGTTCATCCGCGTGTTGCGCGCCGTGATGGCGGGTCGCGGTGGATTGCGCATCGACCACATCCTGGGCCTGCAGCGGCTGTGGGTGCTGCCTCGTGGCGCAGGCGCCGGGCAGGGGGTGTACCTGCGCTATCCGTTCGATGATCTGATCAACCTGCTGGTGCTGGAATCGTGGCGCCATCGCTGCGTGCTGATTGGCGAAGACCTGGGCGTGGTTCCTCCGGGTATCCGCCAGCGACTGGCAGCCCGTGGCGTGCTGGGGCTGGAGGTGCTGCCGTTCGCCCGCAACGGTGAGCGCTTCCTGCCGGCGCCACGGTGGCGCCGCGATGCGGTGGCCATGCCCTCCACCCATGATCTGCCGCCGCTGGCCGGCTGGCTGCGTGGGCGCGACCTGCGCTGGCGTGCACGCCTGGGTGAGCTGACCGAGCTTCCCGCGGCGCTGCACGCGCGTGCCAGCGAGGTACAGGCGCTGTCCGCAGTCGCCCGGGGCGAGGGCGCGACGCTGGAAGCGCGTGCGCTGTCACTGGTGGCGCACGCACCTTCACGGCTGGCGCTGCTCCCGCTGGAAGATGCGCTGGGCAGCCGCGCGCAGGTGAACCTGCCGGGTACCGTCAGTGGTCACCCGAACTGGCGCCGACGCTTGCCGCTTGCGTGGGATCCGGACGCGGCCGATGCGCGCATTGCCCGGTTCAGCGCCACGCGACGCAAGGCGGGACGATGACCCGGTTGCGTGCCACCGCACGCCTGCAGCTGCATGCAGGCTTCAACTTCGAGGCCGCTGCGGCGCAGCTGCCGTACTACGCCGCGCTGGGCCTCAGCCACCTTTACCTGTCGCCTATCAGCGCTGCGATGCCAGGGTCCATGCATGGCTACGATGGCCTCGACCCGGCCCGCATCAATCCGGAACTAGGCGGCGAAGAAGCCTTCCAGCGGCTGGCGACAGCGGCGCGTGCGCATGGCATGGGCCTGATCCTGGACATCGTACCCAACCATCTTGCGGCATCCCCGCAGACGCCCTGGTGGAACGATGTGCTGCTGCACGGGTGCAGAAGTCCCCATGCAGGATGGTTCGACATTGACTGGGAGGCGCCGGGCTGCGAGGGCCGGCTCTGGCTGCCAGTGCTGGACCGGCCACTGCACGACGCCGTGCGCGATGGCGTGTTGCGCGTAGCAGTGGACGATGAGCGGCCGACGCTGCGTCATCACGGGCTGGCATTGCCGTTGTCTCCGCGCAGCCATCCGCTGGCACCCGCGCAGTGGCCGGCATGGGCGGAACGCTGCAACCGCAGCGTCGAACGGTTGCACACGCTGCTGCAGCGGCAGCACTACCGGCTGGCTTGGTGGCGCACGGCGGGCGATCAGGTGAACTACCGGCGCTTCTTCGACATCAACGAACTGGCCGCACTGCGGGTGGAGCGCGACGATGTGTTCGCGGCGGTGCATGCGCTGCCGTTGCGGCTGGTGCGTGAGGGGTGGGTTGACGGCCTGCGCATTGACCATGTGGATGGCCTGTCGTCACCCGGGCCGTACCTGCAACACCTGCGTGCGTCGCTCGACGCGGCCTGCGCGGCAGGCGGTCGCGACCCACAGGCAGTGAGCGTGCATGTGGAGAAGATACTGGCGGAGGACGAACAGCTGCCCGATGGCTGGGCCTGCGACGGCACGACGGGCTATGACTTCATGGACCAGGTTGGCGCCTGGCTGCATGATCCGGCTGCTGCACCCGCGCTCTCCCGCACCTGGCAAGCAGCGAGTGGCGACGCGCGCAGCTTTGACGACTTGCAGCAGGATGCCCGCAGCATGCTGCTGCGCACGTCGCTTCACACCGACTTCCAGCGACTGCTGCGCAGCGCGCAGCGGGTGCTGCAGCCCCGGCTGGCCGAAGCCGATATCGGAGCCGCTGCGCTTGCCCGTGCATTGGCCACGCTGCTGCGGCACTACCGTACCTACCGCCCCTATTCGCTGCAGGATGCGGGTGAACGGAAGGCCCTGGTGGACGCTGCCGTGGCAGCACGCGAGGCACTGGACGGTACGGCACACGCGGCACTGGATCTGCTGCTGCGGGCACTTCCCGGCGAGGCGGACGTCGAGCGCGCGCTGCGGGTGAGATTCGGGCAATTGGCCGCGCCGTTGAATGCCAAGTCGGTGGAGGACACAGCCTTCTATCGTTACTTCAGGCTGCTGTCGCGCAACGAAGTCGGAAGTGATCCGCAGCGGCTGGGCATGGAGGGACGCGAGCTGCTGGAACACGCAATGGGACGCCTGCAGCGCCATCCGCGGGCATTGCTTGCGCTGGCGACCCACGATCACAAGCGCGGGGCCGACAGCCGGGCGCGGCTGGCGGTTCTCAGCACCTGCACGGTCGAGTGGCGGGAGGCTGTGCGGCGCTGGAGCCGGATGTCGACCCGCGCGGGCGCGCCGATGCCGTTGCCGGGTGCCGAGGCCTATGCGCTGTGGCAGGCGCTCGTGGCCGCGTGGCCGATGCACGGTAACCCGGGCGCCGACTTCGCATCGAGGATGGTGCAATGGCTGACCAAGGCGTTGCGCGAGGGCAAACGGGTCAGCAGCTGGTCCGATCCCAACGTGGCGGTGGAGGAGGCCGCCGCGCAGTGGCTGCACGCGCTGCTGCATGGAGCGCCATTGCAGCCGGTGCGGGAGGCGCTGGCGACGTTCGTGGCGCGCATTGCGCCGGCCGGCGCCTGCAACGGCCTGGCGCAGCTGTGCCTGCAGCACTGCCTGCCCGGCGTGCCCGACCTCTACCAGGGCGGAGAAGGCTGGGACCTGAGCCTGGTGGACCCGGACAACCGGCGTGCCGTGGACTATCCAGTGCGGCAGGCGTGGCTGCGCGATACGCGCGGTTGGCCCGCCCTGCTGGAGGACTGGCGGGACGGTGGCATCAAGGCATTTCTGCTCAGGCGCTTGCTGGAGTGCCGCCGCAGGCACCCGCAGCTGTTCCTGCACGGCCAACTGCAGGCGCTGTCCGTACCGGCGCGCTCGCCCTGGCTGGCATTCGCGCGCAGGCATCAGGCGCAGGTGCTGCTGGTGATCGTGCGGCGTGGTTCGCCCACCGCCGTGCCCGGGCCCGGCCTGCACGCAGCACACGACGTCGGCACTGGCGTGATGCTGCACGGGCTGCCGACAGGCCGCATGCGCAACCTGCTGGACGGGCGCATCGAACATTTCAAGGCAACCGAGGACGCGGCACGGCTTCTGGCTGGCAGCCCGTTGGCGGTATGGATCAACGAGGAGACGGACAGGAATGGACAGCAGGGAACGACGGCAGCGGATTGAGGCATTGGCCCATCAGATATGGGAAGCGGAAGGGCGCCCGGACGACCAGCAGCAGCGGCATTGGCACATGGCCGAGCGCCTGGTGGAAGCCGAGATTGCCGCTGCGCGCGACGAGGAGGGAACCGATGGCCAGCCGTAAGTGGACGCAGACCTCGCGGGTGCGCGAAGGCCGGCCGTTCCCGCTGGGAGCGACCTGGGACGGCTTGGGTGTGAACTTCGCGCTGTACTCTCGGCACGCCACCCGGGTGGAACTCTGCCTGTTCGACGCGCGCAACCGTGAAGTCGAGCGTATCGCGCTGCCCGAGTACACCAACGAGATCTGGCACGGCTACCTGCCGGACGTGCGGCCCGGGCAACGTTACGGCTACCGGGTGCACGGCCCGTATGCCCCGGAAGAGGGCCATCGTTTCAATCCCAACAAGCTGCTGCTGGACCCCTACGCCAAGCAGATCGTCGGCGAACTGAAGTGGGCCCCACACCTGTTCGGCTACACCCTGGGTCACCGCGATGGCGATCTCAGTTTCGACCGCCGCGACAGCGCCGGTTACATGCCACGCTGTGCCGTGATCGATCCGGCTTTCAGCTGGGGCGTCGAGCGTGCACCTGCCACGCCCTGGGACCGGACCGTGATCTACGAAGCCCACGTGCGCGGACTGACCATGCAGCATCCCGACGTCCCGCAGGCCGAGCGCGGTACTTTCTCCGCGTTGCGGCACGATGCGGTGGTCGACCACCTCAGCCATCTGGGGGTGACCGCCATCGAGCTGCTGCCGGTGCATGCCTACGTGGATGACCAGCAGCTGCTCGAGCGCGGGCTGCGCAACTACTGGGGATACAACACCGTCGGCTTCTTCGCGCCGCAGGCACGCTATCTGTCGCTGGGCACCGTGGCCGAGTTCAAGCAGATGGTCGCGCGCCTGCACAACGCGGGCATCGAGGTCATCCTGGACGTGGTCTACAACCACACGGCCGAAGGCAACGAGCTGGGCCCTACGCTGTCGTTCAAGGGCATCGACAACGCCAGCTACTACCGTTTGGCCGATGATCGCCGCTATTACATCAACGATACGGGTACCGGCAATACGTTCGACCTGACCAATGCCGGTGCGCTGCGCATGGTCATGGACTCCCTGCGCTACTGGGTGACCGAGATGCGGGTGGATGGGTTCCGCTTCGACCTGGCAACCATCCTCGGCCGCGAACGGCATGGCTTTGACGCCTCGGGCAGCTTCCTCGATGCGGTACGCCAGGACCCGATCCTGAGCCAGGTGAAACTGATTGCCGAGCCATGGGACATCGGCCCGGGCGGCTACCAGCTGGGCCAGTTTCCGCCGGGCTGGGCCGAGTGGAACGACCGCTTCCGCGACACGGTGCGCGCGCTGTGGCGTGGCGATGGCGGGCAGCTGGCGGAGTTTGCCACGCGCTTCACCGGCTCGGCCGACCTGTTCGAACACCACGGCAGGCGACCGTCGGCCAGCATCAATCTGGTGACGGCGCATGATGGATTCACCCTGCACGATCTGGTCAGCTACAACGATCGCCACAACGAGGCCAACGGCGAGGACAACCGTGACGGCCACTCACACAACCTTTCCAGCAACCACGGCGTGGAGGGAGACACCGATGATGCGGCGATCCTTTCGTTGCGTGCGCGGCAGATGCGCAACCTGCTGGCCACGCTGCTGCTGGCGCAGGGGACGCCGATGCTGCTGGCAGGCGATGAGTTCGGCCATTCGCAGCAGGGCAACAACAACGCCTACTGCCAGGACAATCCACTGAGCTGGATCGACTGGGAGCGCGCAGCATTGCCGGCTGCACAGGCGCAGGTGGCGTTCGTGCGGCGGGCGCTGTCGCTGCGCCGGCGCTATGGCCTGCTGCGCCGGAACCGGTTCCTGCGCGGCGAGTACGATGAGGCACTGGGCCTGCGCGATATCGACTGGCGGCATCCCGATGGTCGCGGCATGGAGGAAGCGGACTGGCATGACGCAGGGCTGCGTGCGCTGCTGATCGTGCTGGACGGTCGCAGCCCGGACAGTGGCCTGCGCGAGCCCGGGCGGCATGTCAGCCTGGCCCTGCTGTTGAACGCCGGGGAGCAGCCGCAGCGGTTCTGTGTGTCAGACGACGCCCTGTCGTTCCGGCGCGTACTCCTGCAGACCGACGAAACGCCGTTGGAGCCGGATGAGGAAGGCGCCTGGACGCTGCCGCCGCGCAGCCTGTGCCTGCTGGCGGCAAGCAGCAGCGCGTGATTGCTCTGCTGCGCCACTACGGTGCGCCGGGCATTGCCCGGCGTACCGGTAGCTACCCCATCAGATAGCGCAACACACCCGCCGAGACCACGCCGATCAGCACGGTCGGCAGCATCGACAGCCGCGTGGCGGCCAGCAGGGTGATGGCCAGTGCGGCCAGGTCGGCTGGCTTGTCGGCCACGAAGTCCGGGGCGATCACCGAGATCAGCACGCAGCCCGGCGCGGCTTCCATCACCGTCACTGCGCGTTTGCTCAGTGTGCGGTTGCGCAGCGCGAGGAAGCCGACGATGCGGGTCAGGTAGGTGGCGGCGGCCATCAGCACGATGGCCAGTACCGAGGTCCAGTGGATCAGGCCATCGAAGATCATGCTGCGTCCTCCGCCAGCAGCCAGGCCGCGGCCAGGCCGGCCAGTGCGCCGCTGGCCACGTACCACGCACCTGGCACCAGCAGGTAGGTAGCAGCGGCTACAGCCAGGCTGACCAGCCACGGCCGCGCGGCCTTCATGCCCTGCCACATGCCACGCAGCAGCACCAGGAACACGGCGGCGAAGGCCATGTCGAAACCATAGGCGTGGATGTCGCCCAGCATCGGGCCAACGATCGCGCCCAGCGCGGTGCAGGCCACCCAGACCGTGTACAGGCCTGCCGATACGCCCAGGTAGTAGGCCAGGCTGAAGCCAAGCGCGCGTCGGCGCGCATCGGCCACGCCCATCGCCCAGCTTTCGTCGCACATGAAGAACAGCGCCGGCAGCACCCAGCGGCGCGGCAGGTGCTGCAGCAGCGGGGCCAAGCTGGCGCCCATCAGCAGGTGACGGCTGTTGACCAGCGCGGTGATGGCCACGATCAGTGCAATGTGCGGTGGCGAGGTCCACAGTTCGACGGCGGCGAACTCCGAGCCGCCAGCGAAGTTGAGGCCGGTCATCAGCGGCACTTCCAGTGCGCTCAGGCCTTTCTGGGCTGCCTGCGCGCCGAGCACCAAGGCGAAGGGAATGAAGCCGATCATCACCGGCACGGCGGCGCGCAGGCCGCGCAGGAATTCGGCACGCGGTGCGGTATCGCAGGTGTCAGGCAGGGGGAGGGTGGTACGGGCGTCCATCGAACGGCACAACAAGGTGGGGGTGGCCCATGCTAGCGGTCCAATCGCGAAATCGGGTTGCGTTGATACCACTTGATTCTGGATGATTGATATTTCATGCGGTCAGAAGTGGAAGAGGTGAAATTCCATGCAGTACCAGCTGGACAACCTCGATCGGCGCATCCTCGACGCCCTGCAGCGCGACGGCCGCCTGCAGAACCTGGAGCTGGCACGCCTGGTCGGGCTGTCGCCGTCGGCCTGCCTGCGCCGGGTGCGTCTGCTGGAGGAGGGCGGCTACATCGACCGCTATGTGGCCTTGTTGAACGAGGCCAAGGTGGGCCGTGGCTTCACGGTGTTCGTGCGGGTGTGGCTGCGCGGGCAGGACGAGGACACCACCAATCATTTCATCAACAGCATCAAGTCGTTCCCGGAAGTGCTTGAATGCCATCTGATGGCCGGTGACTGCGATTTCCTGTTGCGGGTGGCGGTGGCCGACCTGGATGCCTACCGGCAGTTCCAGATGCAGCACCTGAACCGGATTGCCGGGGTGCAGAACACCAAGACCGAGATTCCGATGCAGCGGATCAAGCAGACGACCCAGCTGCCGCTTTGAGGGATGGGGTTTGCGGCCGGGTTGCACCCGGCACCCGCGGGTAGTGCCGGCCGCTGGCCGGCAACCTCAGAAGCAACAGCCGAAGCAACAGCGTGCATTCCGTGGGACGGCGGGGTGGGTCCGGTTGCAGGGGACGCCGTAAACCCGTCCATGGGGGCTTGGCCGCGGCATCCATGCCGCGGACACCCCTGCACCCGGACCCACCCCGCCTTCGACAGATTTCCACGATCTGGTGGAACGGCATGAGCTGCTCTTGGTGGGTGTCGACCTTGGTCGACACGTCTGGGTCGGCACGGGGTCGGGTCCCGTTGCTGCGCAACGGGCTCTGACTCCGTGCGTAGATAGCGCGGTCTGTTCGATTCATTGATTCCTGATGGGCGACTGGGTTCACGTCGGCTGTAGGCAGCGGTCATCGCAATGACATGTGGCCTCGGTACGGTTTGAGCCCGCTTGCGGGTCGCGCGCGGGCCGGGGTTCCGGTGGTGGCGCGCGTCCACTGCAGCTGCTGTCGCTGCCGAGGGTCATGTGTTCTACGTCAGGGGGCTGAATGGACACCATGCGGTCAGAACTTGGAAGGTGGCCATCGCCGCTTGGCTGCTGCTGTCCTTTGCCGCTGCCGCGCAGGACGCTGTTCATGCCTACGACATCCCCACGCAGCCGCTGGAACAGGCGGTCGAGCGCTTCAGCGTCATCAGTGGGTGGTCAGTGATGTACCCGGGTGACCTGGCCGCGGGCCGCAGCAGCCATGCGCTGCGCGGCAGCCTGGCGCCGTTGCCTGCCTTGCAGGTGCTGTTGCAGGACTCCGGTATCGAGGCCGAGGTGATCGGCGAGCAGCGCGTGGTGCTGCGCCGGGGCGCGCCCTCGGCAGCCGAACCCGGTGTTGGCGCCGAACTTCCCGAGGCCGAGCGTCGGCGTCGCTACGGCGGCCTGCAGCAGCGGCTGCGTGCGGCGTTCTGTGACGACCCGGAGATCGCGCCCGGCCGCTATGCCGCGACGCTGCGCTTCCGCATCGACGGCGCGGGCCAGGTGAGCGAGCCCGAGCTGCTGTCAGGCAGTGGCAGCGCCCGCCGCGATGCGCGCCTGCTGCAGGCACTGCAGGGCCTGGTGCTGGCGCCCGATGCCGCTGCGCTGCCGCAGCCGGTGACGCTGCAGATCCGTCCTTCCGGCACCGACCACGACTGTGGCCGGCGCGCGCCCCTTCCATGACTTCAAGGATTCGAACATGAGCAACGGTACGGCTGGGGCAGTTGACCTGATGGACCACCTTCTGGGTGCCTACGATGAGCTGAAGCGCCGGCTGGTGCGCAAGCTGGGCTCGGAGGAGCTGGCCGGCGACGCGCTGCAGGACACGTGGATGCGCCTGAGCGCGCGGCGTGACCGCCTGGATGCCGTGCAGAACCCCGCGGCCTACCTGCTGCGCATGGCGATGAATACCGTGATCGACCGCCAACGTGCTGACCACCGCCTGCTGAGCCTGGAGGAGGTGGATACGCTGATGGACATGGCCGACCCTGCACCCGGCCCGGCGCAGGCGGCCGAACTGGACTTCGCGCTGGAAGACATGGTCGGCCTGCTGCAGCGCATGCCCGAGCGCCGTCGCCGCATCCTGCTGGCGATCCGCGTCGATGGCCTGCAGCAGCGTGACGTGGCCGATCGCCTCGGTGTGTCGCTGCGGCTGGTGCAGCGTGAGCTGAAGGCGGCCCAGGACTACCTGGCCGAGCGCAGCGGGCAGGGGCGCCAGGTGCGGTTCTGAACGGCGGCATCCGTCTACACTTTGACGCCGAGCAGAACCCCGCAGCGTGCGGGTCCGGCATGAGCCCCCATGGATCCTGACGATCGCCCGCAACGCCCGCTGGATGCCGTCGAGCGTCAGGCGCACGCGTGGGTGGTGCGGCTGACCTCGGGCGAGGCGACCGCCGCCGACGGGCGCAGGTTCCGTGCGTGGTGCGAGTCGGATCCGCGTCATCGTGAGGCGTTCGGCCGTGCGCGCCGGCAATGGGAGCAGGTACGCCTGGCCGGCGAGCAGCTGCCCGCCGCCGCGCGCCAACCGGTGGCGCCGACGCCGGCCCAGCGCTGGAGCCGGCGCGCCTTCCTGGGCGCGGCGATTGCCGCCCCGGCCAGCCTGGTGGTGGTGGCGGCAATCCGCCCGCCGCTGGGGCTGTGGCCTTCGGTGACGGCGATGACGGCTGATTTCCACACCGGCACCGGTGAACGTCTGCAGATCGCACCCTTGCCACAGCTGAAGATCGAACTGGATACGCAGAGCAGCCTGCGCCGCCGCGCCGACGCGCAGGGCGAAGGCTTCGAGCTGGTGCAGGGCCAGGCCGCGATCGAGACCCTGGCCGGCCTGCGCCTGGCGTTGTTCGCGGGCCCGGGTTGCGTGATTGCCGATGAAGGCGCAGTGCGCCTGGATGTGCGCAACACCCACGGCCAGGTACGGGTGACCTGCCTGCAGGGCAGCGCCCGCATCGAGCATCCGCAGGGCCGGCTGCAGCTGCAGGCGGGTCAGCAGACCCAGTACGACGAGCGCCTCAGTGGCGTGGTGGCCGAAGCCGTGGCTTCTGAAGTGAGCGCCTGGACCGAAGGCATGCTGGTGTTCCGCCGCGCACCGCTGCGCGAGGTGGTGGACGAGATCAACCGTTATCGTCGTGGCAAGGTTCTGTTGGGTGAATCGGCGTTGGCGCGCGCGCCGGTCAGCGGTCGCTTCCGTATTGATGATCCAGACGCGGCACTGGAGCAGCTGCGACTGACGATGTCGCTGGATCTGCGTCGCTTTCCGGGTGGCATTGCCGTCCTTGGATAGATGAAGACGCTGGCCCTGCGCGCCGCGCAGGGCTGTTGCAAGCGAGGAGAGGCCAAGGATGCGCAACGAGACCATCGGTGTGCTGGATCTGCGTCGCAATCTGTCGGCGCTGCTGGAAACCACGCAGCGACGGCCATTGATGGTGCATCGCTATGGCTCACCTTGGGTGTGCGTGGTGTCCGATGCGCAGTGGCAGCAACAGGCGGTGCTGCTGGATTTTGATCCGCAGTCGCACCCGCTGGCGATGCTGCTGCGCCTGCAGCAGCAGTCGCTTCCGCTGCCTGAAGCCGGTGCGTTGCCGCCCGCGGCGGTTGCACGCGCACTGCTGTTGATGGACGTGCATCGCATTGAGGATCTCGCACAGCTGCACGACCAGGTGCTTCACCATCGCCTCTGGCATTGGTTCGTAGCAGGCACCCATGGTGTGATGGACGGCTGGCAGCTGCCGGCGCTGCGCGTTGCGATGGCGTCATGGTTCGACGACGTGGACATGTCCAATGCGCTGGCAACATTCGCCGCGCGCAGCGACGTGGCGATACTGGCACGCCGTTGTGGAGGCGAAGCACCGCGGCTGGAACGTGAAGCCTGCAGGCAGATGACGCTGCGATGACGTTGTCGATGAAGCGCCACGCAGTGCACAGAGCTGCATGCGCGCTGTCGCTTCACCTGCCTTGCTGACGTCTTCTCCAGAGTACGACGCACCGCGCGTCGTGGAGCACGGGCGGCGCCGATGGCAGACAGTCGCAGGATCAGCATGCTGGAGCTGGATCGTCACCTGAGCCAGTCACTGGAGCAGGCACGGCATGCACCATTGAACGTGCAGCGCTATGGGCGCTCGTGGGTCTGGGTGCTGTCCAGCGATGCCTGGGCGGATGCGGCGCGCTGGGCGGCACTGGATGGTAGTGCGCACCCACTGGCGGCGCTGCGAAAAGCCCTCGACCTGCAGCTGCGGCCCTGGCCCGAGGCGGCGATGAGCCCGCTACCGCTTGATGCAGGCGATGCGCGGCTGCTGCAGCGCGCGGCTCTGCTGGTGGTCGTGCGCGATCTGAACAGTGCCCAGCGCGTGTACGACGACCTGCGCTATCACCAGGCCTATCGGATGTTCATCGGCCTCGATCATGGAACGGCATGGTCGCCGATGCAGTGCGTGCGCCTGCTGCAGGCCTGCGCGCACCCGTTGCTGCGCGGCTGCATCGACGATGCGCTGGCCAGCGTGCCGCAGCACCTGTTCGAGTCTGCATGTGCCCCGGCTGCACGTATTGCGCCTGCACAGGGACACGCGCAGCGGATTTCCAGCGGATGTTTATCGTACTGACACATGCACCGCTGACCATGGCGCAGCGGTCTCTTCCAGGATGACGAGGGCGGAACAATGGCAAGGCAGGTTCGTGGTCGCAGGGCTCGGCAGCAGGGTTTCAGCCTGATCGAAATCATGGTGGTAGTGGTGATCATCGGCATCCTCGCCGCACTGATCGTGCCGCGGTTGATGGACCGTCCCGACCAGGCGCGCGTGGTGGCAGCGCGCCAGGACATCGCTGCATTGATGCAGGCGTTGAAACTGTTCAAGCTGGACAACGGTCGCTATCCCAGTGCCGAGCAGGGCCTGCAGGCGCTGGTGAAGCCACCGCAGGGTGGTGGCGCGATGCCGGTCACGCCCTATCTGGATCGCCTGCCCAATGATCCATGGGGCCATCCGTACCAGTACCAGATTCCCGGAACCCATGGCGACATCGATGTGTTCTCGCTGGGCGCGGACAGCAAGCCCGGTGGCGACGCCGGGAATGCGGACATCGGTTCCTGGCAGCTGTGAGGCAGGCCGATGTCAGCCCGGATGCGTTCTGTTTCGAGTGTCCGCCAATGTGGCATGGCGGTGATCGTCGCCCTGCTGGTGGTGGCACTGGTGGCGGTGATTGCCACCGCACTGCTGACCCGGCAGTCGGCCCAGCTGCGTGCGCTGCGTGGCGACCAGCTGCGCGTACAGGTACGCATGGCGGTGGACGCAACGCTGGAGCGTGCGGCACAGCAGCTGCGTGAGGATGTAAAGGAACAGCTGACCACGGTGCGCAGCGGGCGCTGGGCGCGCCCATTGGAGCTGCAGGCGCCGTTGCCGGTGCAGCTGCAGCTGGTCGATGCGCAGTCGATGTTCAACCTGCGCAACCTTCTTGCGCATGGCAGGCCGGACCCCGAGGCGCGGCGCGCGTTCATCGCGTTGTGTGCCGGGCAGGGGCTGGGCCAGGGCGCCTGCGCATCCGCCGCCGACCACATCCAGGCGCGCCTGCGCGATGGCGACATGCAGGCGCAGGCGCCGCTGCCGCGCGAATCACTGATCGAACAAGCGCTACCTGGTGCCGATCCGGTGGCGTTGCAGGCGCTGGCGCGGCGCACCGTGGTGTTGCCGGCGCAGACCCTGGTCAACGCCAACACCAGCGACCTGCGCGTTCTGCAGGCGGTGACGCCCGTGGTCGAGCCGGCACGGCTGCAGGCGCTGCTCGGTGAGCGCGATGCTGGCCATTGGCTGCTCAATCGCGGCGACATCGCCAACCGACTCCAACTGAGCAACGAACAGATGGCCGTGCTTCCCCTGGGTATCCATAGCGAATGGTTCCTGGCCGTCGGCCAGGTGCAGGCTGACGGCAGTGCGGTCGATTTTCGCGCGCTGTTGTGGCGCGAATACCGCGACGATGGGGTGCGTGTGCAACGGGTGTGGACGAGGATCGGCGCATGAATGTGCAGCTTCGCGTGCGCCTGCCGGCGCTGGAGCACCTGCGCGCCGACAGCGCGGTGGACTGGGCGCAGCTGCACAAGGGCGAGGTGTTGGCGCATGGCCGCGAAACACTGGCGACGCTGGGCCTGCGGCATCCGCAGGCTGCGGTGCGTGCCTGCCTCGATCCGAACGACCTGATCCTGCTGGAACTGCAGCTGCCGCCGTTGTCCGGGCGCCGCCTGCAGTCGGCGCTGCAGGGTGAGGTGGAGGCGATGCTGCTGGATGACCTGCAGGAGGTGGCGCTGGCCCACGGCGCGCAGGCGGCAGACGGCACGGTTCCGGTGGCCTGGCTCGGCCAGCAGGCCATCGCGGAGGCGCAGCAGCTGCTGGGCTCGTGTGGGCTGCAGCTGCAGGCGCTGTATCCGACGCCACTGCTGCTGCCCTGGCAGGACGGCCAGGCCACGCTGCAGGTCAGCGGCGAGCATCTGCTGGTACGCAGCGGGCGCGATCGGGGTTTCGTTCAATGGTATGGCGGACGTGATGCCTGTGTGGTGATGCAGGCGCTGGCCGTGCGCCTGCAACAGGCGGGCGTGCTGGCCGTGCAGTGGATCGATAGTGTGCCGCCGACGTGGCCGGACAGCCTGCCGGCCACCGCCGTCACGCATGAACGGCAGACCTCTGGCCCCTTGCCAGGCTGGTCATTGCCGCTGCCCGGCGCAGGCCGGAAAGCACCGCGACTGGCGATCGGCCTGGCACTGGCAGCAGTGCTGCTGGCTGCACTCGGCCTGCAGCTGCAGGTCTCGCGTTCGCGGATCGAGGGCGAGGCCCTGCAACGGGACATGGCGCGCCAGTTCAGCGCGCGCTTCCCGGAGATCACCGATGTGGTGGACCCGGTGTTGCAGGCAAGGCGAGCACTTGCGGTGCCGCTGCCGGCGCCGCCGTTGCCGGCGCTGCAGCGTCAGGTTGCCAGCACGCTGCAGGCTGTTCCGGAGCTGGCCGGGCAAGTGCGCAGCCTGCATTACCAACCCGGGCAGCTGGACATGGAGCTGGATGCCGATGCCCAGGCATTGGCCGACGATCCGCAGCGGCTTGAGCACTGGCAGCAAGCAGTTCAGGCACAGGGCCTGCAGCTGGCGCGCGAAGCCGGTGGACACCTGCGAGTGAGCGGAGCTGGGCAGTGACGACCCGCACCCTATGGCTGGGCGAGGGGCTGGTGGGCCTGCAGCACCGCTGGCAACGCCTGCCACCGCGCGACCGGCTGATGCTGTGGGTGATGGTGGTGGCGCTGCTGGTGGCGGGCCTGTGGTCGTTGTGGCTGGAGCCACTGCTGAAGCAGCGCACGTATTGGCAGGCCGAGCTGCCGCGGCTGCAGGCGCAGTCCCGCGCACTGGCACCGCTGCTGCGCGCCCGTGAGCGCCAGCAGCTGGCGCAGGGCCAGCACCCGACACTGGCCGGGCTGCGCGATGGCATCAAGACCGCCGGCCTTGCCGCCGGCCTGCATATCGAAGCGCGCGACGGGCGTTGGCACCTGCAGGTGCAGGCAGTGCCCGCCGACGCGCTGTGGAACTGGCTGCTGCCCGTGCTGGCCGATCCGGCCATCGAACTGCAGCAGCTGCAACTGACACGCACAGGGGATGCGAACATGCCGGCGGCACGGATTTCCGGAAACATCGTGATGGTGGCCACCGCGGGTGCCCATCCATGAGGGCGCGTTGCCTTGCCTGCAGTACCGCACTGGCCCTGATCGTGTGCATGGCCCACGCACCGGCGCTGGTACTGGCGCAGGACGCCCGTGATGAGCCGGTGCAGTTGAACCTGGTCGACACCGATATCGGTGGCGTACTGCGCATGGCAGCGCGCTTCACCGGGCGCCAGTTCCTGGTCGATCCACGGGTGACCGGCAAGATGACAGTGGTTTCCGATGGTCCGGTCAGCCGTACCCAGGCCTACCAGTTGCTGCTGGGCGCACTGCGCATGCGCGGCTTCGCCGTGGTCGAGAACGGCGGCGTCAGCCGGGTGGTGCCGCAGGCCGATGCCAAGCTGCTCGGTGGCCGCGTTGGCAGCGGCGGTGCGGGGGGTGAGATCGCCACGCGCACCTTCGCGCTGCGCTACGAGAACGCGGCCGCGCTGGTGGCGGTGCTGCGGCCGATGATCAGCCCGGACAATCCGATCACTGCCAATCCGGGCAACAACACGCTGGTGATCACCGACTATGCCGACAACCTGGAGCGCATCGCGCGTGTGATCGCCAGCGTGGATACACCGGCCGGCATGGACACCGATGTGGTGAAGCTGCAGCAGGGCATTGCCGTTGACGTCGCGGCGATGGTCGCGCCGCTGCTGGATGCGCAGGGCGCCGAGCCCACCCAGAAGGTGGTGGTGATGGCCGACCCGCGCAGCAACAGCGTGCTGCTGCGGTCGAGCAGTCCCGGGCGCACCCGCCTGGCTAGGCAGCTGGTGGAGAAGCTGGACCGTGCCCAGGATGAATCCGGCAACCTGCATGTGGTCTACCTGCGCAATGCCCAGGCCAACCAGCTCGCGGGTGTGCTGCGTGGCGTGGTGGCCGGGCAGAGCGATGCACCGGCGATGGGCAGCAACGAAGGCATCACGCCACTGCCCGGCGACGCCAGCCACTCCACCCCCGCGCAGCCGTCGCAGCCGCAGCAGGCCAAGCCCGGAGGCAATGCGCTGGAATCGCAGCGCCTGGATCCGAGCCGCCGTGACCCGATCGATGCAGGAAGCACCGGCTTCAGCCAGAACGGCATCTCGGTACAGGCGGACGTGGCCACCAACACGTTACTGATCTCTGCCCCCGAGCCGGTGTACCGCAACCTGCGCCGGGTGATCGACCAGCTCGACCAGCGCCGTGCACAGGTGCTGGTGGAGAGCCTGATCGTGGAGGTCAACCAGACCGACGCGGCCGAACTGGGCGTGCAGTGGATGCTGGGCAATGGCCGCACCTTCGGCGGCACCCACTTCGGTGGCACCACCGGTGGCAGCGGGCTGAACACCACCGCACGCACCACCCTGGACGTGCTGCCCAAGGATGGCCTGAAGATCGGTGTGATCGACGGCACCATCAACCTGCCCGGCGTCGGCCAGATCCTCAACATGAAGGCGTTGGCCAACGCGCTGCAGAGCAAGGGCGGTGCCAACATCCTGTCCACGCCGAACCTGATGACGCTGGACAACGAAGCGGCCAGCATCATGGTCGGCCAGACCGTGCCGTTCGTCAGTGGCCGCTACGTGACCGACGGCGGCGGCGGCAGCAACAACCCGTTCCAGACCATCGTGCGCGAGGACGTCGGCCTGAAGCTGCGGGTGCGCCCGCAGATCTCCGAGGGCGGCACGGTGAAGCTGGACATCTACCAGGAAGTCAGCAGCATCGACGCGCAGAGCGCGAACAGCACGGCCGGCATCATCACCAACAAGCGCGCCCTGGATACCAGCGTGCTGCTGGACGATGGCCAGATCATGGTGCTGGGTGGCCTGCTGGAAGACAGCGTCAGCCATGGCCGTGATGCGGTGCCGGGGCTGGGAAAGATCCCGGTCCTGGGCGCCTTGTTCCGCAGCGACACGCGCAAGCGCGCCAAGACCAACCTGATGGTGTTCCTGCGCCCGCACGTGGTGCGTGAGCCGGCCGCCGGCCAGCGCCTGACCCGCGACCGCTACGACTACATGCGCAACGCGCAGGCGGGCGCGCAGCCGGCACAGAGCTGGGCCTTGCCGGCGCTGTCGGCACCGCAGCTGCCACCGCAGGACCTGTCTGTCCTCGGCCAGGGCAATGCACGCGATGACCAGGGCCAGCCGCTGCAGAACAGCAGCCTGGCGGCGCTGTACCCGTCCGGTGACGGCGATGCGCAGCTGGTGCAGTTCGCGCAGGGGCTGGACCCGGCGCGTGCCAGCCAGGGCGTGGCGCAGGTGCGTGCACTGGGCCTGCAGGCCTATGCCGAAGCGACGCCCGGCGAGAGCGGGCAACGCCTGCGCGTGCGATTGCCGCGCGATCCGGCGACGCTGGACCCTGCGCTGCAGCAGCTGCGCGGGCTGGGCTACACGCCGGAACTGGTGATCGGGCCGTGAGCGCTTCCGCGCCGCTGCCGTACGCCTGGGTGCGCAGCCATGGCGTGATGCTGTCCGAAGTTGGCGGCGAGCCCGTGTTGCTGGGCACCGCCGACACCGCAGCGTGGGCTGTGGCCGAGCTGCGCCGCCGGCATGGCCCGCTGCCGTTCCAGGCGCTGGACGCTGCGACGTGGCAACAGCGGTTGGGTGAGCAGTACCGTGACGGCGGCGATGCCGCTGCCGTGGTGGGTGCCGCCGAAAGCGAAGTCGATCTGGACCGGCTGATGCAGGACATGCCGGAGGTCACCGATCTGCTGGATGCTCAGGACGATGCGCCGGTGATCCGCATGATCAACGCGCTGCTGGCACAGGCCGCACGCGATGGCGCCAGCGATCTGCACATCGAACCGTTCGAGACCCATTCGGTTGTGCGCTACCGCGTGGACGGCACCCTGCGCGACATGGTGCAGCCACGGCGCGCACTGCATGCGGCGCTGGTATCACGCATCAAGATCATGGCGCACCTGGACATTGCCGAGAAGCGCCTGCCGCAGGACGGGCGCATCGCCATCCGCGTGGGCGGGCGGCCGCTGGATATCCGTGTCTCCACGGTGCCGACCGCTCATGGCGAGCGTGCTGTGCTGCGCCTGCTGGAAAAGGATGCCGGTCGCCTGCAGCTGCAGCGCCTCGGCATGGCCGATGACACGCTGGCCACGTTCACCGGGTTGATCCGTCAGCCGCACGGCATCGTGCTGGTCACCGGGCCGACCGGCAGCGGCAAGACCACGTCGCTGTACGCCGCACTGGGCCAGCTCGACAGCAGCACCAGCAACATCCTCACTGTGGAAGACCCGGTGGAGTACGACTTCGCCGGCATCGGCCAGATCCAGGTCAACGCGCGCATCGGCATGAGCTTTGGCACCGCGCTGCGTGCGATCCTGCGCCAGGATCCGGACACCATCATGATCGGTGAGATCCGCGACCTGGAGACCGCGCAGATTGCGGTGCAGTCGTCGCTGACCGGGCATGGCGTGCTGGCCTCGCTGCACACCAACGATGCGATCTCGGCGGTGACCCGCCTGGCTGACATGGGCGTGGAGCCCTTCCTGCTGGCCTCGTCGCTGCGCGGCGTGCTGGCGCAGCGGCTGGTGCGGCGGCTGTGCACGCAGTGCCGTCGTGCCGAGGTGGACGGCGAGGGTCGCACCGTATGGCGCGCGGTGGGCTGCGCGGCCTGCGCCAACAGCGGCTATCGGGGGCGAACCGGCATCCATGAACTGTTCGTGGTCGACGACCGCGTGCGCGCACTGATCCATGAAGGGCAGGGCGAGCCTGCGCTACGCGAGGCGGCCCGGCGGGCCGGCATGCGGACCCTGCGGCAGGACGGCCAGCGCTGGGTCGACAGCGGGGTGACCACGCTGGAAGAGATCCTGCGCGTCACCGGCGACGATTGAGGCCTGCATGGCACTGTTCGACTACCAGGCTGCCAACGCGCAGGGCCGCATCGAAAAGGGCCAGTTGGATGCCGACAGCCCGCGCGGTGCTCGCCAGCTGCTGCGCGGGCGCGGGCTGACCCCTGTGCAGGTGAGTGCGGCGCGCAGTGCCGGCAGTGGCTGGGGCGCTCGCCGGTTGTCCGCCAGCGAGTTGGCCTGGGCTACGCGCCAGCTGGCCAGCCTGTTGGCGGCCAGCCTGCCGCTGGAAGGCGCATTGAGTGCGGTGATCGAGCAGGCCGAACGCCCGCACGTGGCCCAGGCGCTTACCGCCGTGCGCGCCGACGTGCGTGCCGGCCAGCGCCTGACCGTTGCGCTGGCCGCGCGGCCGCGCGATTTCCCGCCGATCTATCGGGCGCTGGTGGGCGCAGGTGAAGACTCCGGTGACCTGGCGCGGGTGATGGAGCGCCTTGCCGACTACATCGAAGAACGCAACGCGCTGCAGGCCAAGGTACTGACCGCCTTCATCTACCCAGCAGCGATCAGCCTGGTATCGGTGGCGATCGTGATCTTCCTGCTCAGCTACGTGGTGCCGCAGGTGGTGACCGCGTTCGTGCAGGCGCGGCAGACGCTGCCGATGCTGACCCAGGTGATGCTGGCGGCCAGTGCTTTCGTACGCAGCTGGGGCGTGTGGGTGGGGCTGGGCATCGCTGCGCTGGTGGTGACCTGGCGGTTGGCCCTGCGCAAGCCCGAGCTGCGCCTGCGTTGGGATGCGATGCTGTTGCGGCTGCCGATGGTCGGGCGCTTCGTGCTGGGTGTGAACAGCGCGCGTTTCGCCTCGACGCTGGCGATCCTGCTGGATGCCGGCGTGCCGCTGCTGCGTGCACTGGAGGCGGCGCGGCAGACCCTGGGCAATGCGCTGCTGGCGCGCTGTGCCGACGATGTGTCCGCGCGCGTGCGCGAAGGTGCTGCGCTGGGTGCTGCGTTGAAGGTACAGAAGGTGTATCCGCCGATCCTGGTGCATCTGGTGGCAAGTGGCGAGAAGACCGGTTCGCTGGCGCCGCTGCTGGATCGCGCCGCGCAGACCATCTCGCGCGAGATCGAGCGTCGCGCGATGGCACTGACTGCGTTGCTGGAGCCGACCATGATCCTGGTGATGGGCGGCGTGGTGCTGACGATCGTGTTGGCGGTGCTGATGCCGATCATGGAAATGAACCAGTTGGTGCAGTGATGCGCAACGCGCATCACAGGTAGAGTCGACTGTTAGTTGTGATCTCTCGGTAGGTTGTTCATCCGGGGCATCTTTGGAAAATGGTGGTTACCACACCTATCCAGTCCCCAAAGAGCCCGGATGAACCACCATAAAAATGCCCGTT
>NZ_JACIUW010000021.1:0-76151 GCF_014145825.1 Stenotrophomonas sp. I18B00994
GGCCGCTGGCCGGCACCCTCATGATCTTCGGTGGCATTGCCAGGTTGCCGGCCAGCGGCCGGCACTACCGTGTTTCGATCCTTGGCGGCTCGCCATAGAACCGCTGCAGCTGCGCGGCGACCTCCGGCAACGCCTGCTGCAGCAGATCCGGTGCCGAGAAGTGATACTCGCTGGCCACCGCGAAGAACTCTTCCGGCGCCTCGGCCGCGTACGGGTCGATCAACGTCTCCTCGCCGGCATCCACCTGCGCGCAGAAGGCGTCGTAGGAACGCTGGAAGGTGGCTGCCCACTCGCGCTGCCACTCGCGCGGCAGTGGCGGCGTGCCGTCCATCGCGCCATCCAGCGCATCCAGCTTGTGCACCATCTCGTGCACCGCCACGCAGTAGCCCTCGTGCGGCGTCGCCAGGTCGGCCTGCACATCGGCCCACGACAGGATCAACGGACCGCTGTCCCACGACTCGCCAATCAGTTCGTCATCCCACTCATGCAGTACGCCGGCCGCATCCATGTGGCTGCGATGTACGCGGAATGCATCGGGGTAGACGATCAGCTGCGACCAGCCTTCCAGACCCACCTCGCCGAACTCCAGCAGCGGCAGGCAGCACAGTGCCGCCAGCAGCACGCCATCGCCGGCCTCCAGCTGCAGCTCGCCGATCGGGGTAATGGTCTTCTCGTGCAGGAAGCGCGTGGCCAGCAGGCGCAATCGCGCGCGGCGATCGTCGTCCAGACCGTGCATCCAAGCCGCACGGCGGCAGGCCTCATCCCACAGTACATCGTCGATCGGCCGCGGCGCAGGCCGCAGCCACTGCAGCAACGACTTGATCAGCGGAACATTCCCGGCAGGTAGCTGTGCCACTTCGGTGCGCGGATGCGCTGCAGCACGTCGTCATCGCTGCCACCGCCGCCCGTGCTGGTGCTGGCTGCCGGGCGGACCGGTGCCGGCTTGGTGGTGGCGGCCGAAGCGGTCGCGGTCGGTGCACGCTGCGAAGCGGCATCGCCGTTGGAGGACACGCAGGCGCCGCGGCTGTCGTCCAGCGCTGCCGTCGCAGACGCCGCGAAGGGCATCGTCAGCAGGATCAGGCAATGGGCATAACGGCGCATTGACGACATCCACGTTAAGGGAAGGTGAGTTCCCGATTCTAGCCCGAACCCGGCGCCCCGTTGGAAGCCCCCGCGGAACCCAGCGTGGCGGGCGCCGCTGGCGGCTTTCCCGCATAATTCCTTCCTGACTTCGTGGAAGCTGCCGTGGACGACCGCCAATTGCTGGCCAAACTCGCTGCCGGTCGCCTCTCCGGCGACGCCCTGGCCCGTGAGCTGGGCCAGACCCGGGCGGCCATTTGGAAGCGTATTCAAGGACTTAGAGCCGCCGGTGTAGACATCGAGGGGCGTGCAGGTGAGGGCTATGGCCTGACCCGCCCGGTCGACCTGCTGGACCCGGCCGCGATCCGCGCCGGCCTGCCCGGCGACGCCCAGGCGCTGCTGCACGACCTCCAGGTGGCCTGGACAGTGGACTCGACCAACGCCGAATTGCTGCGTTGCAGCGCGCCCCAGCGCGGGGTGAGCGTTCTGCTGGCCGAGCGCCAGACCGGCGGCCGCGGCCGTCGCGGCCGTACGTGGGCGTCGCCGCTGGCCGCGCATATCTACCTGTCGGTACTGCGGCTGTTTTCCGGTGGCCTCGGTCGCTTGGCCGGGCTGAGCCTGGTGGCCGGCATCGCCGTGGCCGAAGCGCTGCACGACCTGGGCTACACCCAGGCGCAGCTGAAGTGGCCGAATGACCTGATCGTCGATGGCAAGCGCAAGCTGGTCGGCCTGCTCGCAGAAGGCGGTGGCGAATACGCCGGCCCGGCGCGCGCGGTGATCGGCATCGGCATCAACACGCACATGCCGCCGTCCTTCGCCGAGCAGATCACCCAGCCGTGGGTTGACCTGGACACGCTGGCCGGCAAGCCGGTGGACCGCAACGTGGTGGTTGCTGCCGTGCTGGCGCGCCTGCTGCCGGCACTGGAAGAATTCGATCGCGAAGGCCTCGCTCCCTTCCTGCCGCGCTACGCCGCGTTCGACATGCTGGCCGGTCGCGAAGTGCGGGTGGAACTGGAAGGGCAGTGGCAGCATGGCACCGCACTCGGCCTGGCTGATGACGGCGCCTTGTGCGTGCGCATCGATGGCCGTGAGCGCCTGCTGCACGCCGGCGAAGTCAGCGTGAGGGCGGCATGAGCGATTGGTTGTTCGACCTCGGCAACTCGCGCTTCAAGTTCGCGCCGTTGCAGGGTGACCGTGCCGGTGACGTGCAGGCCTGGGCGCATGGCGCCGAAGGCATGGCCGGACAGCCGCCGCACAGCCTGCCCAGCGGTACCACCGCGTTCGTGGCCAGCGTGGCCGCACCGTCGCTGACCAGCGCCATGCTGGACCAGCTGCAACGTCGCTTCGAGCACGTGCACGTGGTGCGTACCAGCGCCGAATGCGCCGGTGTGCGCATTGCCTATGCCAAGCCCGAAAAATTCGGTGTGGACCGCTTCCTGGCCCTGCTGGCCGCGGCCAAGGCGCAGCGCCCGGTGCTGGTGGTCGGGGTGGGCACCGCACTGACGATTGATCTGCTTGACGCCGACGGCCAACACCACGGTGGCCGCATTTCCGCATCGCCCACCACCATGCGCGAAGCACTGCATGCCCGCGCGGTGCAGCTGCCGGCTACCGGCGGTGACTACAGCGAATTCGCCAACGACACCGCCGACGCGCTGGCCTCCGGCTGCGATGGTGCGGCCGTGGCACTGATCGAACGCAGCGCACAGCAGGCGCACACGCTGCTGGGCGTGGCACCGTCGCTGCTGGTGCACGGTGGCGGCGCACCGGCGCTGATGCCGTTGCTGCCCGGCGCGGATTACCATCCCTCGCTGGTGCTGGATGGCCTCGCCCGCTGGGCGGTGCACCAGCCCGCAGGCTAGTATCCGCGCATGCTGACCCGTGCCCTGATCGTCGTACTGGCCATCCTCAATCTTGGCGTCGCCTGCTGGTGGCTGCTGCGCGATGCGCCGCAGAAGCCTGCGCCGCCGCCGCAACCGGCCGGCGTGGCCGAGCTGCGCTGGGTGCCCGGTGGCGTGGATGCCGCTGCGGCCGCCGAAGCCACAGCCGCCGCGCCGACCGCGCCGTTGATGGAGCGCGAACCGGCGGACAATACGGCCGTGGCTGTAACGCCGGCGCCCGCCGCCCCGGCCAAGCCGGAGATTGCCAAGCCGCAGGCGGCTGAGGCTACGCCGGTTGCTGCCGCTGCCAAGCCGGCAACACCGCCTGCACCGACCCCGACCCCGGCGCCGGCGCCGGAAAGGCCCGTAACCCCGCCCGTGGCTGCCGAACCGCCGCGCTGCGTCGCGCTGGGCCCGTTCGCCGACCGCGCCACCGCGAGCAGCGCGCAGGGCAAGGCCGGCACGCTGCTCAGCCAGGTGCGCCTGCGCGAACAGCCCGCTGCCAGCGGCAGCGCCCGTTACCGGGTGATGCTGCCGGCCGCCGCCAACCGCGAAGAAGCCCAGGCCACCGTGAAACGCATCGTCGCCGCTGGCCTGAGCGACTACTACATCATCAGCCAAGGCGAGGAGGCCAACGCCGTGGCGCTGGGCCAGTACCGCAACCGCGAAGGCGCCGAGCGGCGCATGGCGGCGGTGCAGGCCGCCGGCTTCCAGCCGCGCCTTGTCGCCAGCGGCGACGCCGGCCAGTGGTGGCTGGAAGGGCAGCTGGCGGCAGGCACGCAGCCGGCCCAGGCCCAGCAGCGCAGCGGGGCGGCACAGAGCCGGTCGCTGGAATGCACGCGGTTGCGCTAGAATCCCCGGACCGCGGCGCTGCCGCCGGTGCATCCCCCATGCCGCTTTAGCTCAGTTGGTAGAGCAACTGTCTTGTAAACAGTAGGTCATCCGTTCGATTCGGATAAGCGGCACCACCACACTCCAGTTGTGCAGCTCGACACGGCGGCGCAGTAATCGGTCGAGCACTGCTCCCTGCTGCGTCTCTCCCCTTCTTTTCCTGCCTTGCTGTTATCTCATCTTGCACCTGACGAGGCGCGTCCCACCTGTCTGTGCGCGTCCTTCGTGGTTGATACGCGTTTCTCGTAGTTGAAAATGTGTAGTCAGTAGGCTACATTTTTCCATGAAGATCCAGCGTACCCGTCAGTTCGCGACATGGATTGACGCTCTCAAGGACGTAACTGCGCGCGCTCGCATCCTGGCCCGCATCGGTCGGCTCACCGAAGGCCATCCGGGCGATCACCGCTATCTGGGGGACGGTATTTCCGAACTGCGTGTCGATGCAGGGCCGGGCTACTGCCTGTACTACACCCAGCGCGGCAGGCAGTTGCTGATTCTTTTGGTCGGAGGTGACAAAAGCTCACAGCAACGCGATATCGAAAAGGCCAGGGAGATTGCACGTGCCCTGTGAGCGTCGAACCGGCTGTAGTCGAAACGAATCAATACCCAAGTACTGGAGCTGTTCCATCATGGCCACTAAGAAAAAAGTCGAACTCAAAGCATTTGATGTGGCCGAACACCTTCGGACACCCGAAGAAATGGCCGCCTATCTCGACGCCTGCATCGAGGAAAGCGACGGCGATTCCGCATTCATCGCTAAGGCGCTTGGCGACATCGCGCGCGCTCAGGGTATGAGCAAGGTTGCGCGCGCGGCGGGCCTGTCGCGCGAGAGCCTTTACCGCGCACTGTCCGGCGAACGCAGCCCCGATTTCGCCACCATCCTGAAGGTGACCCGTGCCTTGTGTGTGCGCCTGCATGCCAGTGCCGTGTGAGGCGTCAAGGCACTGCGCTCCACTTCCGCCGCTCCAAGAAGTCCGGTGCGATCAGTCTTAATCAAACCGAATGATGCGGATCAACCCTCTTGTCGACGATCCGTCTCCGAAGGCGGCCACCGTGCCACAGGGGAATACCTCGTTCGCACCGTCATGGTTGACGAATGAGATCGTGCAATTCGTCCGCGTTCCAGGACGGATCCGGGTGATGGCTCTGTCATTCAAGACGAAGCTGTACCACATGAGTTCAGGACTCATGGAAGGCGCCATGGGGCGTGCGGTGGACGCGATCATCTCGGCAACAGCGCCGCCACGCGAATCCTCTTCGTCCAGCCGCAGCTCAACGAGGACAGGTTTGGGTAGGGCGTGCTCATTCCAGCAGCGGGTCTGCCTGAATCGTTAGCTGGGTTGCGGCGTGTTGAACCTATGCGTTGGGGATCTCAACGTTCCGCATTATTGAGTCCCACCCATCTGCAACGCCACATACTCCGCCAGCCCCCGGCAGGCCAGCATCAGACCTTCGCGCGTGCCGTCGCCGATGTCGTCTTTCTCTTCCCCATCCACGCGCACGCGCTCGGCGGCGTGATACAGCTCCAACAGCGACACCAAACCCACCGCGGCGCGATCCCGGCGTGCGGCGGCCACGGCCTGGCCGGGTGTGGTGGAGGGCTCCGGCCACGGCTGTCCATCGGCGGCGTCACCGGCCTGGATGCGCTGCAGGCATCCGGGCAGGTTGATCGGCGCGGGCGCCTCGTTCGCGGCAGCGAAAGCAGCTTCCAACGGCTGCGCCAGTTCGGGCGGCAGGCGCAGGGCCGCCTCGCCCAAGGTGGCGGTCAGGTACGGGTGGTGGGTTCTGGACATGCAGGCATCCTCGTCAGGAACAGAGGTGCCGCCACGGTAGGGTGGCGGGCGATGCGTGGCTTCCAAGACCGGAAATCGATGAGCCGGCGGGCACAGGGCCCCCACGCACCGCCCGCCGTCGATCGGCGAACGGATTGCCAGCCGGCGCCGCTTTTGGGAAGACGGCGCCGGCTGGCAAGCGTATACAGCTTCGATTAAACGGGCTTGGAAGTCCCGACCACCTTTGCAGGTGGCGATTCATCATGCGCACGTGAAATCACCGCCTGCCAGTCGTTTGTTTCGATGGCATCGGGTGATCTGAAAGGAAAAATGAATTATCGCGTTTGGCCCGTTTCGAGCATCGCAATGCCAGAAGCGACATATCGCGCAGCGCCGTCATCATCGGTCATCCGGGCTGCGCCACTGTTGCCGCACGGCTTACAGTAGCGTGCGACGTAAAGCTGGCTTAACAGCCTCGGCAAGGGACCAAGGCAACGATACCAGACCCAAAAGTGCCAACGGGCGCCCCGGATCTTGATATTCCTCACGGACCGCCCGCAGCGCCCACCGCATACTGCCGCTACACGCCCACCTGGGCCTCTTCGGGATCCGCACATGCGTCGCCACGCCCTGTCGCTCACCGTCGCACTGGTATCCACCGCTTTCGCGGCCCCGGCCATGGCTGCGGTACCGTTCTTCAACGCCAGCTGCCCGGGCGGTATCGATGTGCACGCTGATGAAGGCGGGCCGGTCTACGTGCAGGGCCGCGAGGCCACGCTGAAACGTTTCAACGACCGCTATTTCGAAGCAGGCGATGCCAACAGTGGCATCACGCTGTCGATCAGCCGCAACGATGACGGCTCGCCGCAGGTCAGCTACACCGGCCGAGGCGGCGCCAATGGCATCTGCCAGGTCAGTAGCAGCGGTGCGCCCGCGCCCGCCACAAACAGCGCCCGCCCTGGCGACGCTGCCGCCGGGGATGCCGCGCTGCCGCGCGAAGTCACTTGCGAATCCACCGGCCAGCAACAGGTGTCGTGCGATCTGAATACCCGTGGCAATGTGGAAATCGTGCGCCAGCTCAGCCGTACCCGCTGCGAGGAGGGCAAGAACTGGGGCCTGTCGCGGCACTCGGTGTGGGTCAATGGCGGCTGCCGCGCGGTGTTCCGCAATGTGTCCTCGGTGACTACCCCCGCGCCGGCAGGCGATACCGCGTTGGGCGCCTGCAACATGCGCAAGCGCGCGCAGGGCGCTCTGGTCACCCAGATGCCGGTGGGCAGCGATTACCAGGAACTGATCATCGATTACCCCGATGGCCGCTTCCTGTGCATGATGCGCAACAACGGCCAGGTGCAGAGCCTGACGCCGGTTCGCCGCCGCGGACGCTGAGCGCGCAGCGGGTTGGGGCAGGCTTCAGCCGCAGGACTTATACAGCAACACCCACGCCAGCATCAGGGTGAACATGCCAACGAAGGTCAGGCCGAACCATAGCGCCGCCAGCTTCACGTTGCCGATCAATGCCGTCGCCACACGGGGCAGCTCGCTTTTCAGAATCGGGTGTTCGGCGTGTGCTTTGCGCAGACGCTGCCAACCCAACCCGAGGAATACCAGGGTCGAGAACGGCACCAGCAGCAGCGTCGCCTGCATCAGCCAGGCGTTCGGCGACGCATCAATCGAGCTGCTGAAAAAAAAACCAAACGCAGCGATGGGCAGCGCGACCATGAAAAAGCGTGGCCAGGCGGTATTGATGAAAGGCGACATCGCAATCTTCCATGAAGGGCGGTTGGCTCCGCGCGGCATCATGCCATGCAATGGCCCTGCTGCACCGCCGCGAGTGGTGTCACACAGCTCTGGCTAGACTGTGCTTCTTTTTCCCCCGCAGGAGGCACCCATGGCCCATCCCATTTCCGTATCGCTGATTGGCGTTCCCACCGACGTGGGTGCCGGCCATCGCGGTGCACGGCTGGGGCCGGAAGCGCTGCGCGTGGCTGGGCTGCCGGAAGCGCTCGAGGCGCGCGGCGTGGATGTGCGCGACCTGGGCAACCTGGATGGTCCGCGCAATCCGTGGACCGCGCCGGTGGAAGGCTACCGCCACCTGGATGAAGTGGTGGCGTGGAACCACGCGCTGATGGAAGCCAGCTATGCCGAACTGCAGGCCGGCCGCATGCCGATCATGCTCGGCGGCGACCACTGCCTGGGCATCGGTTCGATCACTGCCGTGGCACGCTGGTGCCGCGAGCAGGGCAAGACCCTGCGCGTGCTGTGGCTGGATGCGCATTCGGACTTCAACACCAGCGATGTCACTCCATCGGGCAACATCCACGGCATGCCGGTGGCCTGCCTGTGCGGCCTCGGCCCGAAGGCGCTGACCCACCTCGGCGGCAGCGCACCGGCGATCACCCCCATCCAGGTGCACCAGATCGGCATCCGTTCGGTGGACCCGGAAGAGAAGCGCCTGATCAAGACCCACAGGGTGGATGTCTACGACATGCGCTACATCGACGAGAACGGCATGAAGCGCGCGGTCGAGGCAGCACTGGCGGGCATCGACGAGAACAGCCACCTGCATGTCAGCTTCGATGTGGATTTCCTCGACCCGAGCATCGCACCGGGCGTCGGCACCACCGTGCCGGGCGGGGTGAACTACCGCGAGGCGCAGCTGGTGATGGAGATGATTGCCGACACCGGGCGCATGGGTTCGCTGGACATCGTCGAGCTCAACCCCTTGCTGGACAAGCAGAATGCCACCGCCGAACTGGCCGTGGACCTGGTCGAAAGCCTGTTCGGCAAGTCCACCCTGATGCGCGACTGAGCTCTCCGCCTGAACGGATCGATGATCCGTTCACACGCGCTCCACGCCCCTGCCGCCAGATTGCACATCACGCGGCGGCAGTGGCATTGGCTCCTTCCGCCGAGCGACCGAACCCCATCCGCGAATGAAGCGGTATAGCGGCGAACCCAAGGAGAAGCCCATGAAGCGCGTAGTTGCCCTGATGCTGTTGTCGATGTTCTCGGTGGCCCTGCTGGCCGGTTGCAACACCGTTGCCGGTGCCGGCAAGGACGTGCAGAAGGCTGGCGAAAAGGTTGAGGATGCCGCCAAGGGCCGTTGAGCCTGAAGTGGAACGGAAAGCAAAAAGGCCGGGGGGACCTCCCCGGCCTTTTTTCTTGCGCGTTTTTCTGCAGCGTACGTGTCGAAGCGTAGTGAACCATTCAAGCAGGTGAGCAGTGCTTTCATGGTCGGTTGACCGGCACTCAACAGCCGCTGCGCGAAGCTGTAGCCACGGTAAGAACGCCGTTGCAACCAAGGACTCCCAGCAATGAACAAAGACATCATTTCCGGCAAGTGGTCGCAGCTGAAGGGCAAGGCCCAGGCCAAGTGGGGCGATCTGACCAACGACGACTTCGATGTGGCTGAAGGCAATGCCGAGTATCTGGCCGGCCGCCTGCAGGAACGTTATGGCTGGGCCAAGGATCGCGCTGAGAAGGAAGTCCGTGAGTTCCAGGATGCCGTGAGCAAGGACTACCCGGACTACAAGTAAGCGCTACGGTTTTCCCCCCACGGCACAACGCCCGCACCGAGAGGTTGCGGGCGTCGTGCTGTCTGCGCTCAGCGCGCCGGGGGGTCCGGCACGTAGCGGTTCGGGAACGCTTGCGGTTCGCGCGGCAGGCGCGACGGCGGCGTATCGACCAGGATGCCGCGCGCGCGCAGATTGCGGGCGCTGTCGTAGCGCAGCTGCAGAACCTGTGCCGGGCTGCGGCTGGCGCGTTCGAAGTCGGTATCGCGTACCGACGACTGCTCGCGTGCGCCGTGGCCGGTGCCCAGCGCAGGGGTCTGTGACTTGCTGGCATAGCCCTCGATGCGGCTGTTGCTGGCGCTGGCATCGGCCGCCGCTTCGGCCGTCGGGGCCGGAGCCGGCAGTGGCAGGCTGCGGCGCAGGATCGGATCCGGACGCCAGCGGCGCGCTTCCTCGAACACCGCCACGCCGACCACGCCGATGTTGTCCGGGCGACCGGTGCGGCTGGCATAGCTGCCGCTGGGGCTGCTGAACACGAACTGCGCCACTTCATCCTGGCTCTTGCGCCAGCCGGTGATGTCGGCGCGCTGGCCGGGGTTGAGCACGTAGCCGGTCTGCGACGGATCGGCATCCTCGCCGGAGATGGCGTTGACGCCGTCCACCGACAGCACCACCAGCACCCGGCGCGGGCTGTCGTTGTACAGGCGCACGGCGTAGCGGTGGCCGCGCTCGCCGGCCACCCAGCGCTGGCCCTCGGCAGGGTAGCTGCGCAACTCGGTGCCGCGGTCGCGGTCGACCAGAGACATGCGCACGGGGCCGCCCTCGTAGGCCGGCGGCGGCATCGGGGCGGGGCGGAAGCCGGCCAGGGGCAGGATCAGCAGCAGGGGCAGCAGGCGTTTCATCGGGCGTCTCCAGCGGGGTTGCGTGAATGAACGCGCCGCAGGCCCTGACGGGGTTGGTGGCGTGCAAGGTAAACTGGCCCCGTTCATCGAAGGTTACCCCACGCAGTCATGACCACCCGAGTCCTTACCGGCATCACCCCCTCCGGCACGCCCCACCTGGGCAACTACGTTGGCGCCATCCGTCCGGCCATCGCGGCCAGCCGCGCGCCGGGGATCGAGAGCTTCTTCTTCCTGGCCGACCTGCACAGCCTGATCAAGTCCCAGGACCCGCAGCGCACCCAGCGCGCGACCCTGGAGATCGCGGCCAGCTGGCTGGCCTGTGGCCTGGACCCGGAACACGTGTGGTTCTACCGCCAGAGCGACATCCGCGAGACCAGCGAGCTGATGTGGTTCCTGACCGCCATCGCCAGCAAGGGCATCCTCAACCGCGCGCACGCCTACAAGGCGGCGGTGGACAAGAACCGCGAGGAAGGCGTGGACGAGGACGCAGGCGTCAGCGCCGGCCTGTTCATGTATCCGGTGCTGATGGCCGCCGATATCCTGATCTTCAAGGCCAACCAGGTACCGGTGGGCCGTGACCAGATCCAGCACATCGAGATGGCGCGCGACTTCGCCCAGCGCTTCAACCACGTGTATGGCAAGGAGTACTTCCCGCTGCCGGACGTGGTGATCGACGAGCAGGTGGCGACGCTGGCGGGCCTGGATGGCCGCAAGATGAGCAAGAGCTACCACAACACCATTCCGCTGTTCGTGCCGCGCGAGGAGCTGAAGAAGCTGGTGTTCTCGATCCTGACCGACTCGCGCGCACCTGGCGAGCCGAAGGACACCGAGGGCTCGGCGCTGTTCCAGATGTACCAGGCCTTCGCCACCCCGGAACAGACCGCCGAATTCGCCAGGGCGTTCGCCGCCGGCATCAGCTGGGGTGACGCCAAGCAGCAGCTGTTCGAGCGCATCGACAGCGAACTGTCGCCGCTGCGCGAGCGCTACAACGCGCTGATGGCCGAGCCGGAGAAGATCGAGGCGCTGCTCAAGCGCCGTGGCCAGCAGCTGCGCGAGCAGCTGGCGGCACCGCTGCTGGACGAACTGCGCCATGCGGTGGGCCTGCGTGACCTGTCCACCGCAGGCGATATCGCCAGCGAGGACGCCGGCGTGGCCCGCGTGGCACCGCCGCAGTTCAAGCAGTACCGCGACAAGGACGGCCGCTTCTACTTCAAGCTGACCGCCGGTGACGGCACGCTGCTGATCCAGAGCGAAGGCTTCGATTCGCCGCGCGATGCGGGGCAGTTGATTGCCGTGATCAAGCAGGCGGAGCAGGGTGACCAGCTGCAGAGCGAACTGTTCAAGCTGGACGCTGAAGTGGACGCCGTGCTGGCGGCCCTGGCCATGCTGCGCGAAGCGTAAGGGTAGTGCCGGCCGCTGGCCGGCAACTGCATAGGAAATGCCGGCCAGCGGCCGGCACTACCACGGCACTGCATAGGAAAACGCCGGCCAGCGGCCGGGCCCTACCCGCGAACGAACGTCATGGCATGATGTCCGCGCGCCTCCGGCGCGATGACATGGAGTCTGCGATGGCCTGGTTGTCGCTGCTGCTGTTCCTGCCCTGGTTCCTGCTGCTGGGCAGCCTGTACTGGCTGTTCCCGCGCCAGCCGCGCACCCCGCGGCGGCGCCTGTTCGATGGCTCCACCCTGTTGCTGGCCTTCGCGCTGAGCATCGCGTCGATGCTGTGGGGGTATCGCATCGGCATGGCACAGCTTGGTGCCGGCCCCATCTGGCCGCAGGTACTGGCGGTGCTTTACGCCTACGGCGCGTTTCTGGCGGTGCTGGTGCTGGCGCTGCTGGTGCGGCCGCGCTGGTTGGACCGGTAGTGTCGGCCGCTGGCCGGCAACTGCATTCAACGGGCTGCCCCGAGGTTGCCGGCCAGCGGCCGGCACCACCCGACCAAAGCCGCATCGAACCCGGACCGCCCGCGCGCCTACCATGGGCGTCTGTTCCCGATCCTGCCAGGTGCGTGCCGATGATCGCCGACCCCAGCATCCACACCATCGATACCGGCTTCCAGCGTCCCGACTTCGACGCGGCCTATCTGATCGTTGAAAGCGACCGCGCCGCGTTCGTCGACTGTGGCACCGGCCTGTCGGTGCCGGCGATGCTGCAGGCGCTGGCCAACGCGGGTCTGGCCGTTGACGCGGTGGACTGGCTGCTGCTCACGCACGTGCACCTGGACCACGCCGGCGGCGCCGGCCTGCTGATGCAGCAGCTGCCCAACGCAAAGGCAGTGCTGCACCCGCGCGGTGCGCCGCACATGATCGACCCGACCCGGCTGATCGCCGGTGCCACGGCGGTGTACGGTGCCGAGGAAATCGCGCGCAGCTATGGTCGTATCGAGGCCATTCCCGAACATCGTGTGGTGGTGGCCGAGGACGGCCACCGTATCGACCTGGCCGGCCGCGAGCTGGTGCTGCTGCACACCCCGGGCCACGCACTGCACCATTACTGCGTGTGGGATGCGCGCAGCCGCAGCTGGTTCACCGGCGATACCTTCGGCATTTCCTACCGCGAGCTGGACAGTGCGCAGGGGGTCTTCATCTTCCCGACCTCGTCGCCGGTGCAGTTCGACCCGGAAGCGATGAAGGCCTCGATCCAGCGCATGCTGGGCTATGGCCCGCAGGCGATGTACCTGACCCACTACGGCCGCGTGGAGCAGGTGCAGAAACTGGCCAACGACCTGTTCGAACAGATCGATGCGATGGCCACCATCGGCCGCCAGTGCGATGGCCGGCCGGACCGCCACCGCTGCCTGCTGGCCGCGCTGCAGGCGCTGTACCTGGAACGTGCACAGCTGCATGGCTGTGCGCTGGACGATGCGGCGGTGATCGCTGTTCTGGCGATGGACATCGAACTCAACGCGCAGGGCCTGGCCTGCTGGCTGGACCGCATCAGCAGGTAGACCCATGCCATGCGTGGATGACGCGAGCCCAGGCTGCGCCGTGATGTCACGACCACGTTACACTCTGGTGACTTCCAAGCTAGCCGTGGTACTGCCGTGAATCCGATGCGCGTGTTGCTGCTGTCGTCCTGCCTGTTTGTCGGCGGCCTGGCCCATGCGGCCAACGACCTCCCGGGTGGCGGCATCGATCCGCAGGCTCTGTCGCGGCACGTGCGTGTGCTGGCATCGGATGAATTCGAGGGTCGCGCGCCGGCCACCGAGGGCGAAGAGCGCACGGTGCAGTACCTGATCGAGCAGTTCCGCAGCTACGGCCTGCAGCCGGGTGGCGTGGATGGCAGCTGGGTGCAGCCGGTGCCGCTGGTGCGCGCGCAGCTGGACGGGCCGGCCAAGGCCAGCCTGTCGCTGAAGCAGGGCAAGCGCGCGCTGGCCAACGGCGTGGACGTGACCCTGCAGAGCCTGCAGCCGCGAAAGCGCGTGCAGATCAAGGACGCGCCACTGGTGTTCGTCGGCTATGGCATCGACGCACCGGAACGCCACTGGAACGACTACAAGGACGTGGACCTGCACGGCAAGATCGCCGTGGTGCTGATCAACGACGCCGATTTCGAGGCCGATGCGCCGGGCGCGTTCGATGGCAAGGCGGTGACCTACTACGGCCGCTGGACCTACAAGTTCGAGGAAGCCGCGCGCCGTGGTGCCGAGGGTGTGCTGATCGTGCACGAGACCGCGCCGGCCGCCTATGGCTGGGCCACGGTGAAGAGCTCGGGCACCTCGCCGCTGTTCGACATCGAACGCGGCCAGGCCGAGGCGATGGCGCAGCACACGCCGCTGCGTGGCTGGATGCAGCGCGAACTTGCCGAGGCGATCTTCGCTGACGCCGGCTTGGACTTCGATGCCGAGAAGCGCAAGGCGATGCGTGCCGACTTCCGCCCGGTGGCACTGGACAACGCGAAGCTGAGCGTGGATTTCGCGCTCAAGCGCGAGCAGGTGGTGACCCGCAACGTGGTGGCCAAGCTGCCCGGTGGTGAACACGCCGACGAGGCGGTGATCTTCTCCGCGCACTGGGATGCCTTCGGAATCGGCCAGGCCGACGCCAAGGGCGACCGCATCCGCCGTGGTGCGATCGACAACGCCACCGGCGTGGCCACGGTGCTGGAACTGGGCCGCGTGTTCGCCGCCGGCCCGCAGCCGCAGCGCACGCTGTACTTCGTGGCCCTCACCGCCGAAGAGAAGGGCCTGCTGGGCGCCAGCTACTACGCCGCGCATCCGCTGGCGCCGCTGGACAAGACCGCTGCAGTGCTGAACATCGAGATGTTCAGCCCGGATGGCGCGACCCGCGACATCGCTTCGTGGGGCAAGGGCCGGGTGTCGCTGGAAGGCGACCTGGAACGCGTGGCCAAGGCCCGCGGTCGCAGCTACAGCCTGGACCCGAACCTGGAGGCCGGCTTCTTCTACCGCGCCGACCACTTCGCCTTTGCCCGCCTGGGCGTGCCGGCGATCACCATCGGCCCGGGCCTGGACAAGCTGGACGGCGGCGTTGAAGCCGGCCGCGCGCTGCGCGAGAAGTACTTCGCCGACTGCTACCACCAGGCCTGCGATGCCTGGACCCCGAGCTGGGATCCGAGCGGCCACGCGGCTGACACTCTGCTGGTCTACGACCTGGGTGCCGAGCTGGCCAACAGCCGCCGCTGGCCGACGTGGGAGAAGGAATCGGAGTTCCGCGGCGCGCGCGACAAGAGCGAAGCGGCCCGCCGCTGAGGCTCGGGACCGGCGAGGTGTCATGTCATTCCGCCGGGGGTAGAGTCGACAGTCAGTCGACTATCGCGCGCAGCGCGGGTTTTTCGGTGCCGACAGAGAGAGCAGTCGACCAACAGTCGACTCTACCGATTGCGGATTGCCGATTGCCATTGCTGGCCAGCGGCCGGCACTACCTGCGCCCGCGCAGCAGCGTCCATGCGCCCCAGCCGGCGGCAGCGAGCGCTGCCAGATAGCACGCCACCATCGTACGCAGGCCAACCGGCGATCCTGCATTGATGCCGCGATGCAGGCGCAGTTGCAGCGAGCTGTGGCCGCTGCCCAGGTCCACCGCCAGCTGCAGCGCCAGCGCGGCGCAGAACACCAGCAGGGCGACCCCGAACCCGGTGCGTGGCCACGCGGCCTGTGCGTTGGGGCGGCGCAGCAGCCAGGCCAGTACCGTGGCTGCGGCCAGCGCCGCCGCGATCCACATCAGTGGCGTGGCGGGAGACGCAGCGGCCACCGGCAGTGCACCGGTGGCCGCGATCAGGGCAACGCGCTTACTTGCGGGTGCCGTCGAGCCAGTTGGGGCCCTTGTTGGTGAGGAAGAACACATAGACCACCAACGATACCGCGATCGTTGCGGTCACGTAGATGGCGAACCAGTCGACGTGGCCTGTCTTCAGCGCGCCCTGGTACAGCAACGGGGCGGTGCCGCCGAACAGCGAGTTGGCCAGCGCGTAACCCAGGCCTACGCCCAGCGCACGCACGTGGGTGGGGAACAGCTCGGCCTTCACCACGGCATTGATCGAGGTGTAGCCGGTGAGGATGACGAAGGCCAGTGCCAGGGTCAGGAACGCCAGCGTGGCGTCGTGCTGGTGCGGCAGCTGGGTGATCAGGTACCAGCTGTACAGCACGCCGCCGACACCGAAGAACACCAGCAGGGTCTTGCGGCCGATGATGTCCGACAGCCAGCCGCCGATCGGCTGCAGCACCATCAGGAACGCCAGCACGCCCAGGTTGATCAGGGTGCCGGTCATCGGGTCGTTGCCCGCGAATGCGCTCTGGATCATTTTCGGGCCGTTCACCGAGTAGGTGTAGAAGGCCACGGTGCCACCGGCGGTGATCAGGAAGCACAGCAGCAGCGGCCGCCACTGGTGCACGAACAGCTCGTACATCGAGCCGGACTTCTGCGCCTTGCCCTCGCGCGCAGCTTCGATCGACGACTCCGACAGCGATTCGTCCATGCCGCGGCGCAGCCAGAACACCACCACCGCGGCGATGCCACCGATGCCGAAGGCGATGCGCCAGCCCCACTCGGAGATCTCCGGCTTGCCCCAGAAGGTCAGCATCAGCAGCAGGGTCAGCTGGGCCAGCACATGGCCGCCAACCAGGGTGACGTAGTGGAAGGAGGACAGGAAGCCGCGACGGCCGGGAATGGCGGCCTCGGACATGTAGGTGGCGCTGGCGCCGTACTCGCCGCCGGTGGCGAAGCCCTGCAGCAGGCGCGCGAACAGCAGGATGACTGCGGCCCAGATGCCGATGCTGGCGGCGGTGGGGGTGATGGCGATCAGGAACGAGCACAGCGCCATCAGCGTGACCGAGACAGTCAGCGCCAACCGACGGCCGTGGCGGTCGGCGAAGCGGCCGAAGAACCAGGCACCGATCGGGCGCATCAGGAACGTGGCGGCGAAGATCGCCCACACGTACATCGTGGAGTTCTTGTCGTCCGGCGAGAAGAACTGCGATTCGAAGTACACGGCGAACACCGAGTACACGTAGACGTCATACCACTCCACCAGGTTGCCGGCGGAGCCTTTGAGGGTGTTGGAGATCGACCTGCGCAGGGCGGCGCGGTCGTTCGCGGGTACGGCAGGTTGGGACGTGGTGCTCATCTGGGTGGGAATCCTCGATGCGGCGCGTCCGTGCGCAGGGAAAACGGCGCCCGGCCTTGGGGCGGCGCGGCCGGGCAGCCCTCTTGGTACTGCATCGGCCGTCAACACGGGGTAGCAGACCAGAGCAGGGTGCATGGATGGATGACAGCGTGCCACCGTCCGGGGTGCCGGACCATACTCAAAACGTCCTAGAATCCGCCTTCCCCCGGCTCCCTGGTGTGTCATGTCGGTTCCCCCCTCTTCGTCTGCGGCTGCCCCCCGGGGTGGCCTTGTCGCGCTGGCATTGCTGCTGGTCTACGTGGTTTGGGGCTCGACCTACCTGGGCATCGCCAAGGCCCTGCACGGCGGCGCGCTGCCGCTGACGATGGTTTCCGGCAGCCGGTTCATCATTGCCGGTGGCCTGATGTTCCTGGCCTTGCGCCTGTTCTGGAAGATGCCGAACCCGACCCTGCGGCAGTGGCGCAACCTGGTGGTGATGGGCGTGACCATGCTGGTGCTGGGCAACGGCATGGTGGTGCTGGCCGAGCGTGAGGTGTCCTCGGGCCTGGCCGCGACAGCGGTGGCCTCGGTGCCGCTGTGGATGGCGCTGTTCTCGGCGCTGCGCGGGCAGCATGCCAGCCGCGGTGAGTGGCTGGGCATCGCCATCGGCTTCCTCGGCGTAGTCTGGCTCAACGCCGGCAGCAGCCTGACGGCCTCGCCGACCGGGCTGGTGCTGCTGCTGATCGCGCCGATCGGCTGGGCCTTCGGTTCGGTGTGGGCGCGCGGCCTGGACCTGCCGGGCCCGTTCATGACCGCCGCCGGGCAGATGATCTGCGGTGGCGTGCTGCTGGTGCTGATCGGCCTGGCGGTCGGCGAGCGCCCGACCACGCTGCCCGATACCGGTGGCCTGCTGGCGATGGCCTACCTGTGCGTGTTCGGTTCCATCGTTGCCTTCACCGCCTACGTCTGGCTGCTGCAGAACGTGCGGCCGGCGCTGGCCGGCAGCTATGCGTACGTCAATCCGGTGATCGCGGTGCTGCTGGGCGCGCTGCTCAACGGCGAGCGCTTCGGCTGGCGCGACCTGCTGGCGATGGCGGTGATTCTCCTGGGTGTGGTGGTGCTGACAATGGCAAGGACGAGAAAGAAGTGAACATGGACGAGAAAGAACAACGCCGGGGCCTGCTGGTCACCGCATCCACCTTCGTGATCTGGGGCCTGGTGCCGGTCTATTGGCACCTGCTCAACGAGGTACCCTCCTTCCAGATCATCGCCCACCGCATCATCTGGAGCACCGTGATGGTGCTGGGCTGGCTCTTGATCAGCTCGCGCCTGGGCTGGTGGCAGAAGATCGCCGCGCAGCCGCGCGCGCTGCCGATCCTGCTGGTGTCGAGCCTGACCATCGCCTTCAACTGGGGCCTGTACATCTGGGCGGTCAACGCCGGCCATGTGATCGAGACCAGCCTGGGCTACTTCATCAACCCGCTGGTGAACGTGCTGCTGGGCGTGCTGGTGCTGAAGGAGCGGCTGCGCCGCCTGCAGTGGGTGGCGGTGGCGATGGCAGCGGTGGGCGTGGCCTGGCTGACCATCGACGCGGGTACGCCGCCGTGGATCGCGCTGGGCCTGGCCTGTTCGTTCGGCCTGTATGGCCTGCTGCGCAAGCTGGTCTCGGTCGATCCGGTGGCCGGCCTGGGCGTGGAGAGCATGTACCTGTTCCTGCCGGCGCTGGCCTTCGCGATCTGGGCGGAAAACGGCCATGGCGGCGCGTTCTTCCATGGCTGGGGCTGGCGCAATGACCTGCTGCTGGTCTTCGGTGGCGCAGTGACCGCAGTGCCGCTGATCGGTTTCGCCTACGGCGTGAAGCGCATCCCGCTGTCGCTGGTCGGCATCCTGCAGTACATCGCGCCGAGCCTGCAGCTGCTGCTGGGCGTGTTCTTCTTCCACGAAGCGTTCGATACTGCCAAGGCGATCGGCTTCGCCGCGATCTGGGCCGGCCTGATCCTGTTCGTCGGTGACAACATCCGCACGATGCGCGCCAAGCGCTAGCGCCGGCGGGGCTGCGGGGTCGGATCCCTCCGCAACGCGGAGGGCTCTGACCCTGTTCTATCCGTCGCGTGGGGTCAGAGCCCTTCGCAGGGTGAAGGGATCCGACCCGCTTCCACCCAAAAAAGAACGGCGCCCCGAAGGGCGCCGTTCTGCTTCCATCCACCGCCAGGAGAGAGAGATGGCGGTGGCGGGAACGCGGTTGCAGGCTTAGAAGCGCTGCTGGTACTTCATGTACATGAAACGACCGATGTCGAAGCCACCGTAGTAGGTGAAGCTGCTGTTCGGCTGGCTGTACATGATCGGACCCTGGTGGTCGAAGACGTTGTTCACGCCCAGCGACACGGTGCCGTCCCACGGCAGGCTGTAACGCACCTGCAGGTCGTGGAAGGTGTTGGAGCCCACCTTGCGGCTCGGCTGCGCATCGGTGTACGGCGAGACGAAGCCGGCCATGTTGCAGTCCGGGCCACCGGCCAGGTCATACGAGCAGGCTTCCTTCATGCCCGAGTAGTAGCGGGCGGTCCAGCCGATGCCCAGGTCGCCGTACTGCCAATCCAGGTTGAAGGTCGAACGCACGCGGAAGTTGCCCTGCCAGCCGGTCTTCTGCTCCACCGGCGTGGTGGCGGCGCTGTCGTTGCGCTGCTCCAGGTAGTCGGTGTAGGTGGTGTTCCAGGTGGCGGCAAAGCGGCCGAACGCGGTTTCCGGCAGGCGGTAACGCAGGCTGAAGTCGTACCCGGCGGTTTCGCGGTAGCCCGCATTGACCAGCGAGCGGTCCAGCGACGTCACCTGACCCAGCGTCTTGGCGCTGGTGGAGCGGGTGAAGCGGCCGCACGCCGAATCCACGCCCTGCACGTAGCACTGGTTGAGGATGTCGGTGGCCGACTCACCCACGATCGCGTTGTCGATGCGGATCTTCCACCAGTCCAGGCTGACGTCCAGGCCCGGCACGAACTCGGGGCTGTACACCAGGCCCACGGTCCAGGTCTTGGCGGTTTCCGGCTTCAGGTTCGCATTGGAACCGGAGTCGAAATCGGCGATGCCCTGCTGGCCCGGACGGTTGGCGACGTTGCCTTCCGACGCGGTCTGCTGGCGGAAGTCCGCCGGCACCTTCAGCGCCTGGCAGCGTGCGGCCACGGTCGCACTGCTGGCAGCGATGCCGAACGAGGTATCGCACGGATCGGTGAACGAATCACGGCTCTTCACCGCACCGCCGTACAGGTCGTCCACGGTCGGCGCACGGAAGCCGGTGCCATAGGTCGCGCGTACCAGCAGGCTGTCGATCGGCTTCCACTTCAGGCCGAACTTGCTGTTGGTGGTCGAACCGAAGGTGTTGTAGTCGGTGTAGCGGCCGGCCAGGTCCAGCGACAGTTCACGCGCGAACGGCATGTCGGCCAGCAGCGGTACCTGCAGCTCCAGGTAGACCTCGTTGAGCGAGTAGTCGCCACGGGTCGGCTGGCCGGTGGTGCCGGCAATCTGGCCCTTCTGCACCATCAGGTCCGGGGTGTAGCTGGCTTCTTCGTTGCGGTGCTCGAAGCCCATCGCGGCCATCACGTCGCCGGCCGGCAGGGTGAACACCGAACCGGAGATGTTGGCGCTGGCGACCTTCGTGGTGCTCTTCATCTTGTCGACGAAGCGGGTGAACAGGTAGTCCTGCACGTCCTGGTTGCTCAGCGAGCCCGGGCCCGCATAGCCCATCGGCGCGGCCGGGTTCCACGGCACGCAGCCGGCGATCACTGCACCCGGGCTGCCGCAGCGTGCCACGGTGCCATCCATGAAGGATGGGCCGACCGCCAGGTCGACGTGCGGCTGGTACATGCTGCCGGTACCGATGCGCTCGCCTTCATTGCGGTTGTACATGTAGCTGACGTTCCAGTCCCAGTAACGCGAACCGGTTTCGAAGCTGCCTTCCAGGCCGATGCTGGCGCGCTTGGTGTCCAGGTTGTTCTCGGTCGCACGCGGCATTTCTTCGGTGCGGTGCGAGAACAGCACGTCCTGGCCCCAGTGGTTGAACGCACTGTCCTTGGACAGGGCAGCACGGGAACCGTTGCGCGCCTGTGCGGTGGACACCGAGTAGGGGTAGCCGGCCAGGTGCTTGGTCGACTCGCGCTTGCTGTACAGCGCGTCGGCCACGATGCGCAGGTCATCGGTGATCGAGAAGCCACCGTTGGCGAACACCGAAGTGCGCTCCAGGCCGCTCAGCAGGCTCATGTTGGTCTTGGTGTTGGCACCATCGGCCGGATTGGGCGTGTGGAAATTGCCCTTCTGGCTCGGGTCGCCGCCCGGGCCCACGGTCAGCGACTTGCCGTCGACAGTGACGCTGCCCCACTGCGTGGTCTGGTTCAGTGCCTTGACGTCGTCGGGATGGCGCGGGCCACCCGGGTAACGGCTGAACTCGCGCTCGCTGCCGAGGATCTCGTCTTCCTTGGTGCGCTCGGCGCCGACGCTGAACCAGCCGCGGTCGAAGGTCTTGCCGAAGGTGGCGCTGTAGGAGCGCTTCTGGCCGTCACCTTCACCGTACTGGCCGACGTAGACGCTGGCTTCGCCACCGTCGAAGTTCTTGCGGGTGATGATGTTGACCACACCGGCGATGGCGTCCGAGCCGTACAGCGCGGACGCGCCATCGGTGAGCACTTCCACGCGCTCGACAATCGCCGAGGGAATCGAAGCCAGGTCGGAGTAGCCACCGGCGCTGACGCCCATGCGGCGGCCGTCGATCAGCACCAGGCTGCGCTCCGGGCCGAGGTTGCGCAGGCTGACGTACGTGCCGCCGAAGTCGCGCGAAGAACTCAGCGACGACGAGCGGCTCAGGCTCGGTGCGCCGGCGGCGGTGACGTCCTGCAGGATGTCGGCGACGTTGATGTAACCCTTCTTCTCGATCTCGGCGCGGCTGAGCGCGACGACCGGCTGTGCGGTCTCGACACTGGCCTGGCGGATGCGCGAGCCGGTGATCTCGATGCGATCGAGGTTGGTCGGGGTATCGCCGGCGCTCTGTGCGAAGGCGGGGGTGGTGCAGCTGGCGGCCAGCGCGATGACGATCGCGTTGCGCAGCGGATTGGTTTTCAGGGACATCCGTGAAATCTCGTGTTTCAGGAAAACAAGCGCCCGTTCTATGGACGCGTGGGGTGCTGCAAACCAACGTGGGGGGGCGATTCTAGAATGTTTCCATTCGTAACTGTTTGCCTCTGCGCCGCGGATGTGCGCGAAAATGAATCGCAACCAACAATCCACAGATGGGATGTGCGCGACGTCACGCGCGTTGCGTTCTCGATGGGCAGAGGCATCGATAGCGGCGTATTTCCCGCAATCTGTAGCCGTGCGCGTGCGCCGGCATCCATCCACGCATGGCGTGGATCTACTGGACGTTCTGGCTCACCAGCAAGCGTGGATGACGCGCAAAATAAAAGGGACGGAGTCTTCGCTCCGTCCCCTGCGTGATGCGCAGTCCACCGCTGCGTGATGCTCAGGTTTCTCGCAACGCCGTGGTGATCGGCAAACGGGCCGCGCGCAGCGCCGGGAACAGGCCGCCGACCAGGCCGATGCCCAGCGCCCATTTCAGTCCGGTCCACAGCAGTTCCGGCGACACATGGAACTTGAACACCACCGCGCTGAAGTTGCTGCCGATGGTGGACACGCTGTAGCCATTGAACAGCAGCCACGCCACCGCACACCCCAGAAGGCCACCCAGCAACGCCAGCAGCATGGTCTCCAGCATCACCGCCGTCACCACCGGCAGGCCGCGGAAGCCGATCGCGCGCATGGTGGCGATCTCGCGCGCACGGGTGGCCACGGCCGCATACATGGTGTTGAGTGCGCCGAACACTGCACCCACCGCCATGATCGTGCCGATGACCTTGCCGAGGATGTCGATCAGCTTGGTCAGCCCGCCGCCCTGCTTGCTGTAGTAGACACGGGTGGTTTCCACGTCCAGTTTCAGGCGCGGGTCGGCGGCGACCGCTGCCTTGAACTGCTCGAAGCCGGCCTTGCCATCGGTACGCACGCTGATCGACTGCCAGGCGCTGCGCTGGTAGGTGGTGGCCAGCGTATCGGCGTCGGTCCACAGCTCCGAATCGTGCGCATCGCCGGTGGCGAACACGCCGACCACGGTCCAGGTCTGGTTGCCCAGGGTCAGCGTCCTGCCCACGTCCATGTCGCGGAACTGGCCCTTGGCACCCTGGCCGACCACGATCTCGCGCAGGCCGGCTGCGAACTTGCGGCCTTCGATGATCTTGACCTTGTCATGCACGGCCCAGGCCTGCGGACCAACGCCGCGGAACTGCGCGTTGACGTCGGTGCCGTCGGACTTCGATACCAGGTTGACCACCTGCGACAGCTCCGGCGACAGCAGCGGCCGGCCTTCGCCATCGCGGCTGATGCCGGGCAGGGTGGACAACGTCGGCACCTGCTCGCGGGTGATCACCGAGTTGGTCTCGGCCTGCGAGCCGCCGCGCAGCACGATGGCGGTGGTGTCGTCGCCGGTGTTGTTGAGCGTGGCCTGGAAGCCTTCGCCCATCGCCAGCATCGCCACCAGCACGCCGACCACGCCGGCGATGCCGACCACGATCACCGAGGACGCGCCCCAGCGCTGCGGCAGGCTGGCCACGCCGATGCGGGTGGCGGCCAGCGCCAACCGTCCGCCACGGGTCAGCAGCAGCCACAGTGCCACCAGCACGGCCACGGCCAGCACGCCGAACCACGGCAGGCTGATCCACAGCACCAGGCCGATCACCAGCAGCAGCACCGTCAGGCCGTTGCCCAGCCATTTCTTGAGTTTGCTCTTGAACATGTCGGTGTCCTCCTCAGCGGCCGGCCAGTGCGTCGACGATCTTCAGGCGCTTGGCACGCAGCGCCGGCAACAACCCGACGATGATGCCGATCACCACGATCAGGCCCAGCCCCATCAGCCAGGTCGGCGTCGGTACGTGTGGCGGCAGCATGCCCATGCTCTTCGGGCCGATCGCCGGCAGGATCAGTGCGGCCAGGCCCATGCCGATCAGGCCGCCCAGGCCGATCAGCAGCACCGACTCCACCATCACCAGGGTCAGCACGGTGCTGTCCTTGAAGCCCAGCGTCTTCAGCGTGGCCAGCTCCGGCACACGTTCGCGCACCGCCTGCGCCATGGTGTTGCCGGTCAACAGCAGCAGGGTGAAGAACACCGCGCCCATGATTGAAGTGACGATCATGCCGATGTCGGCGAACTGCTTGACGAAGGCCTGCTGGAACGCCGACTCGGTCTGGGTCTTGGTCTCGTGGTCGGAGTTGGCCGAGATTGCATCAATGGCCTGCGCTACCCGCGAGGAATGATCCGGGTTGTCCAGCGTCACCGTGTACCAGCTCACCTGGTTCTTGATGTAGTCGTTGGATTCATCGAAGTACTTCCAGTTCATCATCAACTGGCGTTCTTCGTTGGCCGCCAGCGCTCGGTCCTTGGAACGGTAGATGCCCTTCAGTTCCAGCGGCCAGTCGTTGCTGCCGCCGCGCGGGAAGATCGTGGCCTGCAACGGGATGGTGTCGCCGATCTTCCAGCCGAACTGCTTGGCCAGCGATTCGCCGACGATGGCGCCGGTGCGGGTCTGCTTCCAGTCCTCCAGCTGGGCCGGATCGATCTGCAGCTCGCGGTAGACATCGAAGTAGTTGGGCGACACCGAGAAGTTCGGGAAGAAGTTCTTTGGATCCTGGTAGATGCCGCCGAACCACATGCCGTAGGCCACGTCGCGCACGCCGGCCACCTGGCGGATCTGGGTTTCCAGGCGGATCGGCAGCGACTGGGTGATCGACAGCCGCGAGGCCACCACCAGGCGGTTGGCGCCTTCCACGCTGCCGCCGGACGAGAACGCCACGCGCACCGAGTCGAGCATGCCGAACAGCAGGAACGCGGCCACCACCGACAGCAGGGTCAACAGGGTGCGCGTGCGGCTGCGGAACAGCTGCGCCCACACCAACGAGAAGTATTTCATCGCCGTGGCCTCCGTCAGTGGGCCAGCGGCGCGTCGGCCAGCTCGCCCTTGTCCAGGTGCACCGTGTGCGTGGCGTACTCGGCGGCCTTCGGGTCATGGGTGACCATGATGATGGTCTTGCCGTGTTCGCGGTTGAGCTGCTGCAGCAGGCCGAGGATCTCCTCGGCGGACTGGCGGTCGAGGTCGCCGGTGGGTTCGTCGCAGATCAGGAAGGTCGGGTCGGAGACGATCGCCCGCGCGATCGCCACGCGCTGCTGCTGGCCGCCGGACAGTTCATTGGGGCGATGGCTGCGGCGGTCGGCCAGGCCGACCAGGGTCAGCGCGATCTCGGCATTGCGGCGGCGCTGCGCGGCATTGAGATGGGTCAGCAGCAGCGGCAGCTCCACGTTCTTCTGCGCGGTCAGCATCGGCATCAGGTTGTAGAACTGGAACACGAAGCCGACGTGGTGGCTGCGCCAGGTCGACAGCTGGCCGCCGCTCATCTGGTCGATGCGTTCGCCTTCGATGCTGATCTCGCCGCCGCTGGGGTTGTCCAGGCCGCCGATCAGGTTGAGCAGGGTGGTCTTGCCCGAGCCGGACGGGCCCATCAGCGCGACGAAGTCGCCGCTGGCGATGTCCAGGTCGATGCCGTGCAGCACCTGCACTTTCTCGGGGCCACGCTGGTAGGTCTTGGTGATGTTGCGCAGTGAAACCAGGGTCGACATGGGTGGTTCTCCACGGAAGGCGGGAAACGGGGAAGCGCACCTGCGGTGGCCGCAGGCGTGCGTCGAGCGGTGCTGCCGGCGGCGCCCATGGGCGCCAGGCCGTTACTGCGCTTGTTTCTGTTGCACCTTGGCGCCATCGCGCAGGGTGTCCGGCGGGTTCACCACCACCGACTCACCCGCGCTGACGCCCTTGAGGATCTGGCGGTCCTTGCCCATCGCCTGGCCGGCCTCGACCGTGCGCTGCTGCACGCGGCTCTGGTCGCCCAGTACGAAGGTCACCGAGGCGCCCTCGCGCTGGACCACCGCGCCAGCCGGCATGCGCACGCCCTGCGGTTTGGCGTCCGCCTGCGGCTGCGCCTGCTCCAGGAAGCTGACCCGCACGCCCATCTCCGGCACGATGCGCGGGTCCTTCACCTTCAGCGCCACGCGCACCTTCACCGTGGCCTTGCCGCGGTCGGCAGTGGGGATGATGGCGATGACCTCGCCCGGAATCTTCCACTCCGGATAAGCGTTGAGCGTGGCTTCCACCGGCATCTTCGGTTGCACGCGGCCGATGAATGCCTCACCGACCTCGACTTCGATCTCCAGCGAGTCCATGTCGACGATGGTGCCGATGCCGGTACGGGTGAAACCACCGCCCGCCGACAGCGGCGAAACGATTTCGCCCGGCTGCGCGGCCTTGGCGGTGACCACGCCGGAGAACGGCGCGCGCACGATGTTGTTGTCCACGCCCAGATCGGCAATGGCCAGCTGGTCGTTGGCGACCTTGACGTTGCGCTGGGCCGTTTCCAGCTGCGCACGCAGGCTGTCACGCTGGGCCACGGCCTGGTCGTACTGCGAACGTGACACCAGTTGCTGGTCGACCAGCGCCTGCAGGCGGCTGGCTTCTGCGGCGGCCTGCTTCTGCTGTGCCTCCAGCCCGGCCACCTGACTGCGCGCGGCCTGCAACTGCGAGGCATACAGGCTGCGCTGCGCATCGGCATCGATCGGATCCAGGGTGGCCATCACCTGGCCGGCTTCGACCCGCATGCCTTCCTCGATCATCACCTCGCGCACCTTGCCGGTGATCTTGGCCGAGACCGTGGCCATGCGCCGGGCGACCACGTAGCCACTGGCATCGAGCACCGAACTGCTGGCGCTGCCCTGCTGGATGGCCACTGCGGGCGCGGTTTCCACTTCCACGGCCGGCGCGCGGCCGAGCAGGAAGGCCACGGCAGCGGCGATCAGCAGCACGACCACGATGATCGCGATCCACAGCCAACGACGGCCACCGCCATTGCTGCCACCACCGGAGGCGGGCGGCGGCGACTTGCGGTCGATACGGAGTTCCTTCAACAGCTCGGCAGAAGCGTTCATTCGTTCCATCACAGGCGTTCGGGCGGGTGTGGCCGGAAGCGCGGACGGCGGCGGTTCCGGCGGTGGAGCGTGCGGCACAGCATGAAGGCTGGCACAGCGATGACGGCAGTGACAGCTGTCATCCGATGACACTGACGGCGGCAACTGCGAAATGTGACCACGGCGGCACAGGATGGCAACGTCCCCGCTACCGGTACCGCCCATGGATCCGATCGCCCCGTCGCTGGCCCGCCTGCAGCAGGTGCAGGTGCGCTACCGCGACCATACCGCCCTGCAGGGCATCGACCTGCAGGTCCGCGCTGGCCAGGTGCTGGCATTGCTGGGCCGCAACGGTGCCGGCAAGAGTACCGCGATCAGCGTGCTGTTGGGCCTGCGCCGCGCCGATGCCGGCCAGGTCGAGCTGCTCGGTGGCGACCCGCAGCAGCGCAGCAGCCGCCTCGGCCTGGGCGTGATGCTGCAGAGCACCAGCCTGCCGCCGATGCTGCAGGTGGACGAACTGGTGGCGCAGGCCAGCGCCTGCTATCCGGACCCGATGCCGCTGCAGGAGGTGCTGCAGCGCGCAGGCCTGCAGGCACTGGCAGGCCGTCGCTACGGTCAGCTGTCCGGTGGCCAGCAGCGCGCGGTGCAGTTCGCCATCGCGCTGTGTGGTCGCCCGCGCGTGCTGTTCCTGGACGAGCCCACCACCGGCCTGGACATCCAGGCGCGGCAGGCGATGTGGCAGGCGATCCGGCAGCTGGTGGCCGAAGGCTGCGGCGTGCTGCTGACCACCCACTATCTGGAAGAGGCCGAAGCGCTGGCGCAGCAGGTGGTGGTGCTGGAGCAGGGCCGGGTGCTGGCCGACGCACCGTTGAGCGAGCTGCGCCTGGCCGATCGGCCGCGCCGCATCCGCTGCCGCAGCGTGTTGACTGTTGAAGACGTACAGCAGTGGCCGGGCGTGCAGCAGGTGCAGCGTGATGGCGAGCACCTGCAGTTGATGGCAAGCCCGGCCGAGCCGGTGGTGGCGCGCCTGCTGGCCGCCGATGCACAGCTGCGTGAGCTGGAAGTACAGGGCGCGGCACTGGCCGACGCTTTCCTCGACATGACCCGGGAGGCCGCATGAACACGATGACCCGTACCGGCACTACACCCGCGCCGGTATCGGCGTGGCGCCAGGCCTTGCGCCCGTACGGCGCTGAACTGGTGGCCGAGCTGCGCCGCGCCTGGCGTACACCCGCCTTCGCGGTGCCTTCGCTGCTGTTCCCGGTGCTGTTCTACCTGTTGTTCGGCGTGCTGTTGGGCCGCGGCCATGCACCGCTCTACCTGCTGGCCACCTACTGCGTGTTCGGTGCGATGGCCCCGGCCCTGTTCGGCTTCGGCGTGCAGCTGGCGCTGGACCGTGAAGGCGGCCTGCTGACCCTCAAGCGAGCGCTGCCGATGCCGGCGGCGGCACCGTTGCTGGCGCGACTGGCGATGGCCGTGATGTTCGCGTTGCTGGTAGCCGCCCTGTTGATCGGGGTGGCGCGCGCGCTGGGTGGCGTGCAGCTGCAGCCAGTGCAGATGCTGCAGCTGCTGGCGGTGGCGGGCCTGGCAGCGCTGCCGCTGGGGGCGATCGGCCTGCTGATCGGCAGTCATGTCAGTGCCAGCGCGGCGCCGGCGATGGTCAACCTGGTCTACCTGCCGCTGGCCCTGCTGTCAGGCCTGTGGCTGCCGTTGTCGGCGCTGCCCAAGGTGTTCTCGATGATGGCACCGCTGTGGCCAACCTGGCATCTGGCGCAGCTGGCGCTGCCGGTGGTCGGGCTGCCGTCGGTGGGCGGCATGGCTGGCCACCTGCTGGTGCTGCTGGCGGTCACGGTGGTGGCGCTGCTGCTTGCGCGCCGCCGCCTGCGCCGGATCGGCTGAACTGGCATGATCGGCAGCGATCATTCCCGCCTGGATTCTTCCGTGTCGTCGAGCTGGCTTGCCTCCCTGCTGCGCCCCGCGCCGGACTCGGCGGTGGCCGACCTGCTGCGGCGTGGCAAGTCGCCCTGGAGCGGTGCGATCCACCTGCTGTGGTCGGTCTGGATCTTCCTCACCCCGGTGCTCGGCAATGGCTTCACGGTGCGCTGGCTGCTGCTGACCGTGGCCAGCTATCCGCTGTTCCTGCTGCTCTATGCGAAGGTGATGCTGGCGCCACGGCACCACGCATGGCGCTATGCGCTGGGCATGATCCTGATGGCCCTGGTGCTGCTGCCGTGGTATCCGTCGGGACTGAGCTACTTCGTGTTCGGTTGCGTGATGATCCGCATGAGCAGCCGTGGCGGCTGGTGGGTGTACCTGTTGCAGCTCACCGGCCTGAACCTGTTGTTCTGCGGCGCTGCGCTCTACGTCGGTTATCCGTGGCAAGCCATGGTGTGGATGCCGGCCGTGTCGTTCATCGTCGGCCTGGTGGTGAACGTGGAGGCCTTGAGCCATCAACGGGACGTTGCCCTGCAGCTGTCCCAGGACGAGGTGCGGCGGCTGGCCACTACCGCCGAGCGCGAGCGCATCGGCCGCGATCTGCATGACCTGCTGGGCCACACGCTGTCGCTGATCACGCTGAAGCTGGAGCTGGCGCGCAAGCTGTACGACCGTGATGACGCGCGCGCGCGGCAGGAGATCGGCGAAGCCGAGGCGATCGCCCGCGAGGCGCTGGCCCAGGTGCGCAGTGCGGTGACCGGCATCCGCGCCAGCGACCTGGCTGGCGAGCTGGCCTCGGCGCGGCTGCTGCTGGAATGCCAGCAGGTACACCTGCAGTACACACCGCCGCTGCCGATGCCGGTCGACGTGGAACGTGGGCTGGCGCTGGTGCTGCGCGAGGCTGCGACCAACATCGTGCGCCACGCGCAGGCGACCCGGGTGCAGGTGGATTTCATGCTTGAGGAACGACAGTTGGTGATGCAGATACGCGATGACGGCCGCGGTGGCGTACAGGCCGAGGGCAACGGATTGTGTGGCATGCGCGAACGGGCGATGGCGCTGGGCGGCCAGTTGTCACTGCAGTCGCCGCGCGGCGAAGGCACCCTAGTGACCGTGCGCGTGCCACTGGTGGCCGCGACCACGCCGCTGTCGTCAGCATCATTGGCACGGGATGGTGCCGCATGATCCGCATCCTGCTGGCCGAAGACCAGGCGATGGTACGCGGTGCATTGTCGGCGCTGCTGGGCCTGGAGCCGGACATCGAGGTGCTGGGCAGCGCTGCTGACGGCGAGGCGGCGTGGCGCATGCTGCAGCAGCTGCAGCCGGACATTCTGGTCACTGACATCGAAATGCCTGGCCTGTCCGGGCTGGAACTGGCCCAGCGCATCGCCCGCCACGAGTTGCCGATCAAGGTCGTGATCGTGACTACCTTCGCCCGTGCCGGCTTCCTGCGCCGCGCGCTGGAAGCGGGCGTGCTGGGCTACCTGCTGAAGGACGCACCGGCCGAGAACCTGGCCGATGCCCTGCGCAAGGTGAAACAGGGCATCCGCGCGATCGACCCGCAGCTGGCACTGGATGCGTGGTCGCAGGCCGACCCGCTGACCGACCGCGAACGCCGCGTGCTGCGGCTGGCGGGCGAGGGCCGTACCGCCAGCGAGATTGCCGAGCAGCTGGGGTTGTCGCATGGCACGGTGCGCAATTACCTGTCCGAGTGCATCGGCAAGCTGGGGGTGGCCAACCGGATCGAGGCGTACCGGCTGGCGCGGCAGAAGGGATGGTTGTAGCGGCGCCCAGCTGTTCCCAATGATGTCGTTTCCGCGACCGCGGGTGGGTGTCACTTTCTTTGCGCGCAAAGAAAGTAACCAAAGAAACGCTCCGCCGGCCGCGAGCCGGCGTGCTTCGCACGCCGGTGCCCTGCGCTCCTCGGTCCGTCGAGGGACGGCGCGGGAACTCGCTGCGCTCAGACACCCGCACCTCTTCGCCCTCGCCGGACCTGCGGTGCTCGGCTCGCTCAAGGCGGACTTGAAGGGCAAGATCAACAACAAGAGCATTCACGCGCGGCGTGGATCTACGGGGTGCAGCTTTTGCCTTTGACGTCGGGTCCGCCTTTTAGCGAGCCGAGCATCGCAGGGGAATCAGGGGCGTAGAGGCGCCGATGTCTGAGCGCAGCGAGTTCGGCGCCGTCCCCTGATTCACCGAGAAGCGCAGGGCACCGGTGCGCAGCACCGGCTCGCGATCTGGCGGCGTGTTTCTTTGGTTACTTTCTTGATGGCGCACATCCATGTGCGCCACCCTACGGGCCGGCTACGCCGTTCCACGCTGCTCCTGCAGCGTGGTGCACGAGCAAAGAAAGTGACACCCACCCGCGGTCGCGGAAATGACATCACCGGGAACACCCGGCGAACCCGATCAATCCTTCCCGCGCGCCATCGCCTGGAACACGCCATCCCGCCGCACCCACAAATGGAACAGCGCCGCCCCCACATGCATCAGCACCGTGGCGAACAACACATACGCCAACAAGCTGTGCGCATTGCGCAGCGCGGCATACAACGCCGGGGTGTGCGGCACGATCGGCGGCAGGTGCAGGCCACCCCACAGCACGATCGGGTAACCGCCGGCCGACAGCATCGCCCAGCCGATCAACGGCATCGCCAGCATCAGCGCATACAGCATCCAGTGCGAGGCCTTGGCCGCCATCACCTGCCATACCGGAAGATTCGCCGGCAGCGGCGGCGGGCGGTGGCGCAGGCGGTTGTACAGGCGCAGCAGCACCAGCAGCAGGATCGCGATGCCCAGTGGTCGGTGCAGGTCGATCAGCATCGGCCGCAGGTGCAGCGAGGCGACCATGGTCACGCCGATGAACAGCATGGCGATGATCATCAGCGCCATGGTCCAGTGCAGCACCCGCGCCAGCAGGTTGAAGTGGCCGTTATGGGTGTTCATCGCGCGGCCTCCTTCGGTTGCTCGACGTTGCCGCTGGCGCGCTCGCGCTCGCGGCGGTTGAAGGACTGCGAATACACCGCCGAGCGGGCCGCCAGGATCGGATCGTCACTGCCGCGCACGCCGCTGGGCAGAATCAGCGGATCGAAGTTGATCTGGCCGCACGCGCCTTTTTCCTGCGACTGCATGCGGTCCAGGCTGAGTACGCCGGCCACCACCTGATCACGCGACTCTGGCCACGGCACCGAGGGATCATCGATGGCATCGCCGGGCGCGGCGGTAGTGACGACCAGGTTCCAGCGCACCGGGCCGCTGGCCAGGCGCTGCTGCAGTTCCTGGCTGAGGAAATCGACACTGGCCTGCTTGCGCGTTTCCGCATCCATCTCCACCACCGGCGCCTGCGGCTGCCAGCGCCAGCGCACCGCACGCTTCTGGCCCTGCGCGTTGGTGAACCAGAAGCTGTTGACGCTGTTGAAGGTGGTGTCGGCCCAGCTGCTGGTCCACGGCGCCGTCCTGGCCCACTGCTGGAACGCCTGTGCACTGGGGTATTTCGCCAGCACAGCGGCCATCTTCTGCGGGTCGGGCTTGCCGGTGGCCGGGTCGGGAATGGAGGCGCGCGTCTGCTCGTAGAACGCCTCGGCATCGGGCACGGCGAAGAACGGGAAGCTGTTCATCGCCATGCGCCATTCCTGGCCGTCATCGCTGACCATCTGCACCGCCAGGCTGCGTACGCGCGCGGTGTTGTCGGCGCCGTAGGGATCACCGCCGCCGATCGACAGGCGGCCCATCACCGGCACGCGGCGCTGCGAGAAAACCCGTGCACTGGACAGGGTAGGGGCCTGTGCACTGGGTTCGAACCAACCGCTCACGCAGATGCCCTTGCTGTGCGCCCGGCGGAACCCGGGATGTGCCGGGCCGGTGGCTTCGATGGTGTCGGTGAAGCGCTGCGCGGTCAGGCGGCCGCCAATCCAGCCGGCCAGCCAGGCGAAGGCCAGCGCGACCGCACCCAGGATGAGTGCGATCAGTGCGATCCAGAGCAGGGGTGAATGCTTGCGTGGCGCGCCCGGCGTCTGGCCAGCGCGGGTGTAGCGAAAGAGCGACATGGTCGGAGTCCTGCCTTCACGGAGCGTGTGGGTGGTCGACCCACACATCCTCGCAGAACCCGGCCGGGGCCGAAATTCAATTTTTCGTCAGATTTTCCGGGGACGGCGTGCCGACCAACGGTCGGCACCCACCCGATCAGCTGTAGCGCTGCTTCAGCATCGCCCACGCCGAGCGCAGCGCCAGCGCTTCGCCACCGGCCGGACGGCCCGGGCGCTCGCCGTCGTTCCAGGCATACACGTCCAGATGCGCCCAGCGCTGGCCGTCTTCCAGGAAGCGTTCCAGGTACAGCGCGGCGGTCACCGAGCCGGCCATGCGCGAACCGGCGTTGGCCAGGTCGGCGATGCCGCTGCTCAGGTAGCGCAGGTAGGGGCGCCACAGCGGCATGCGCCAGACCGGGTCGCGGGTCGCGTCACCGGCCTGCAGCCACTGCTGGGCCACCGTGTCGTCGTTGCTGAACAGTGCCGGCAGGTCGGGGCCCAGGGCGATGCGCGCGGCACCGGTGAGGGTGGCGAAGTCCAGCACCAGGTCCGGTTTCTGCTCACCGGCGAAGGTCAATGCGTCGCACAGGATCACGCGGCCCTCGGCGTCGGTGTTGTCGATCTCCACGCTCAGGCCCTTGCGGGTGGCGATGACCTCGCCCGGACGGAACGCATCGGGGCCGATCGCGTTTTCCACTGCCGGCACCAGCAGGGTCAGGCGCACCGGGAGCCCGCGCGCCATCACCAGGCCGGCCAGGGCCAGTGCGTGCGCGGCGCCGCCCATGTCCTTCTTCATGTTGCGCATGCCGTCGGCCGGCTTGATGTCCAGCCCGCCGGTATCGAAGCACACGCCCTTGCCGACCAGCACCAGCGCCGGGTCGGTTTCCCTGCCCCAGCGCAGCACGACCAGGCGCGGCGCACGGTGCGAAGCGCGGCCCACGGCGTGGATGGCCGGGAAATTCTGCTTCAGCAGTTCGTCGCCGGTAATCGCCTCGACCTGCGCACCATGTGCGTCGGCCAGCGCGCGCGCGGCGTCTTCCAGCTGCTGCGGGCCCATGTCTTCGGTCGGGGTGTTGACCCAGTCGCGCACGCGCAGGCTGGCGGCGATCAGGTCGGCCACTTCGCCGGTCGGCGAGGCCACCAGCTGCGCCGGTGCGCGGTTGCGCTTGCGGTAGCGGTCAAAGCGGTAGCTGCCCAGGCCCCAGCCCAGCTGCAGCAGCGCCAGTTCGGCGGCCGGCAGTTCATTGGCCAGCTGCCAGACGCTGCCTTCCGGCAGCGCGTGCGGCGCATGCGCATAGCTGTAGGCATCGGCACGATCACCCACGCCCATCACGGCACCGGCCAGGCCATCGGCGCCCGGTAGCAGTGCCACGCTGTGGGCGCCGGCGTTGAAGCCCTGCGATGCCAGCCACGCCTGCGTGGCAGCCGGCTGGCTGTCCTTCCAGGCGGTGAACTGCTCGCGGTCCAGCACGTACAACGGCAGCGCCGCAGCGGTGTCGGCGGTGAAACCAGTGATCTCGCTCATGCGTCAGGTACTCCGGGGTGCGGCGGCGTCGAGGTTGGCATCCAACCAGTCGGCCAGGCCGGTAAGGGTGTCGAACTGCAGGTCCGGCTGCAGCTGCGGATGGGTCCAGGTGGCTGCGTCGCGGTTGATCCAGCAGCCGCGCAGGCCGGCGGCAATCGCCCCGGCCACGTCCATGTCGACATGATCGCCGACGTGCAGCACCTGTGCCGGCGCCACACCCAGGCGGGTGCACGCGGCATGGAAGATGCTGGCTTCGGGCTTGGCCGCGCCGTGTTCGCGCGAACCCAGCTGGAAGGCGAAATGATGGGCCAGGCCGATCCGCTCCAGGTCGGCGTTGCCGTTGCTCAGCGCCGCCACCGGTACCCGTGCGGCAATGCGCGCCAGCGCGTCGATCGCATCGGGATAGCACTCCACCTGGTTGCGCGCGGCGTAGAACACTTCATACGCAGGCTCCAGCAGATCGAGGCTGGAACCGCTGGTGCGCAGTGCTTCGTGCAGGGTCAGCCGGCGCAGCGCACTCAGGTCGTGGTGGAGGTGCGGATGGGCGTGGTACAGCCGCTCGCGCAGTTCGCGCATCGCCTCCACCGGATACATCGCGGCGGTAGCGGGGCTGTGTTCGCACATCCAGGCGTGCAGGACCTGTTCGATGCGGGCGCCGATCGGAGCGAACGGCCACAGCGTGTCGTCAAGGTCGAGGGTGATGGCTTGGACGGGGAAATTCACCCCGCCATTCTACCCCTGCCCGCGCGGGCTTTCATTCCAGCAGGCGTGCCCAGCCCTGCATGCCGTCCAAGCGTGCCAGCACCAGCTTGATGCACACCAGCAGCGGCACCGCCAGCAGCAGCCCGATCATGCCCCAGGCCCAGCCGAACACCATCAGCGCCAGGATCAGCACCAGCGGCGACAGCTTCATCCGACGACCCAGCACGATCGGGGTCACCATCTGCCCTTCCAGTGTGTGCAGGCCCAGGTAGGCGGCCGCTGGCAGCAGGGCCTGCAGCGGGTCGCGGAACTCGACGAAGCCCATCAACAGCATCAGCGCCACGCCGATCAACGGACCCACATACGGCGCAAAATTCAGCAGCGCGGCCACCGTGCCCCACAGCAGCGCTTCCTGCAGGCCGATACCGAGCAGCATCAGCACGCCGGCGAACACCAGCCCGACCAGAGTGTTGATGACGCTGATGGTCAGCACGTAACGCGAGACCTCGCGTTCGATCGAACGCAGGATGTCCGTAGTGAAGCGCTGCTGCTGGCGGTTGGGGAACAGGGCGATCGCCGCGCGCTGCAGGCTCTGCCCGTAGATCATGAAGAACAGCGTCAGCAGCACCACGGCCAACACCGAGGCAGCCAGCCGCGGCGCACGGGTCAGCATGCGGTAGGGGTCGTCCAGCTGGGTACGGATCACCTGCACCTTGTGGTTGCTGTCACCGCCGGCCACACGGGCGAAGTTTTCCGCCGCCTGGTTGGCCTGCTGCACCGGCTTTGTCAGGTCCTGCACCTGGCGGGCGACCTTGCGCAGCTGCTGTGGGGCTTCCTGCGCCCATTCCATTGCCGGGCCGATCAGCTGCACGGCGAGCGAACCGGTCACGCCCAGGCCCGCACCGAGGATCAACAGTGCGCCCAGCGCGCGCGGAATCCACAGCTTCTGCAGCAGGCGCAGGATCGGGTTGCCGACCAGGGCGAAGAACATCGCCAGCAGCACCGGCAGGATGATGTCCTGCGCGGCCCACAGCGTGTAGCCCACCGCCAGGGTCGCCAGCACCACCAGCGACATCGGCCCGCGCGGGCGCGACGGTGGTGGCAGCGCTGCCTCTGGCTCGTCGGGGCCGGGCGGTGGCGGGGACAGGAGGGACTCGCTCATCGACGCATCAACCGGAAAGGGGAGCGCATTATCCGCCGGCCGCGATCGGCGCGGCGGATTCCATGGATCAACGTTCGGACAGCTCGGTGGCCGCTTCGGCCGGACGTGGTCCGCGCAGGTCCGGTTCTGGCTCCGGCACGGAGCGTGGTGCCGGTGCCGGCCGTGCTCCGGCAGCGGAGGCCGCTGCCTGTGCCTGCTCGCTGGCATCGTCGGCTTCTTCGGCCGCATCGTCGGCGGTGGCCGCAGCCTGCGCCGCCATCGCCGTGGCGAACGCCGCCTGCGCACTGGCGAACAGGTTCGAGACCGAACCGACCATCTGCAGCCAGCGGGCACCGTTGACCTTGCCCGGTACCTCCAGCTTGCCGGCGATGAAGCCACCGGCAAGGCCGACCACTACGATGCGCAACGGCGACCAGCCCTGTCGCCACACCTGGCCGAGGGTGGACCAGTGGTCCTGGGTCTCGCCCAGACGCACGGTCACCACCTGTTCGCAGCGCTTTACCCGCCGCTGCAGCGCGCCGAACTTCATGGCTTGCCCTCGGGCAGCTGCACGCCGGCATCAGGGTCGTCTTCGCTGGGTTCGTCAAACAGGCCCAAGCGTGACAGCTGACGCCGGGTGGCGTGCATGCCGGTGTGGTGGAAGAAGTAGGACACCCGCCAGATCGCATAGCCGGTGACGGCCAGGCTCAGCAGCGAGGTGATCAGCAGGGCCTGCAGCCAACTCAGGCCCCAGCTCTGCAGCAGCGCGATGAGGGTGGCGGCCATCAGCAGCCAGGCCGAGGCACCAAACACGATCGCCACGCCGGCCCAGGCCAGCGCACGACCGAATGCGCTGCGCGCCAGCGCGAAGTCGGCCGAGGCCAGCCGGCGCAGTGAACGCAGCGTGTGCTTGGCCGAATCGGCAGCGGCACGACCGGCCGCGCCGACCTGGCGGATGCTCTCATCCAGCGGCGGGGTGGCCGCCGGATCAGGCGCTTGCGTGTTGTCTTCGCTCACGCTGCGGCTTACTTGTCGCTGCTGCCGCGGGCCAGCTTGGCGATGATCCAGCCGGCTGCGAAGGCGACGCCGAACGAGGCCAGCGGACGTTCGCGGATCAGTTCGGCGGCGCTGTCGATCAGGTCCTTGCCCTTGTCCATCAGCGCATCGACCTGTTCCTTGGCGGCGGCACCGCCGAACTCGGCGGCGGCCAGGCCGGACAGTGCACTGTCGGACAATTCAGCCTTGACGTTGGCCTTGCCGATGCGAAGCTCGTCGGTCGCTGCACCGGTTGCACCCTTGATCGCACCGCCGGCGGCCGTAGCGGCCTGCTTCAGGTGGGAACCGGCTTCACCCAGGTGTTCCTTCAGGTTCTCGGTATTGGTGGGGCTCATCGAATCACTCCTGTTGCGATGGGGGAACGGGAGTCGGCGGTGCCGACCTGGACTGACAGCAATAGCATTGCCGGGGTATAGGGGGTGTTACGGCAGGGCGATCAGCGCATCACGAGCTGGCCCTGCTGCTGGCCATTGTTGCGCAGCACGCGCAGCACCAGCGTCGGCGGGCGCTGCTGGAAGTTGGCGCGCCAGCTGGCCAAGTCGGCGAATTCACCGACGGTGGCATCGGTGATGATGTCGCCCTGCTGCAGGCCGTTGCTGGCGGCGCGGCTGCCGCGCTTGACCTCGCTGACCAGCACGCCGCTGGCGCCCGACTGGCGCAGCGACTCGGGCAGGTCGACGAAGGTGGCCCCGCCCAGGCGCGGGTCCAGGCTGTCGCCGGTGACCGCGCGTGCCTGTTCCTTCAGCGTCGCCTTGATCTGCAGCGGCTTGCCTTCGCGGCGTACGTCCAGCGTCATCGGGCTGCCGACCGCCGCCAGGCCTTCCACGTTGTGCAGGGCTTCGGCGCTGTCCACGCGCTGGCCATTGGCCGACACCACCACGTCGCCCGGCTTCAGGCCGGCGGCGGCGGCCGCCGAACCGGCCAGCACGCGGGTGATCAGCGCACCGCGGGTTTCGCCCAGGCCCAGGCCCTGCGCGATCTGCGCGGTCAGGTTCTGGCTTTCCACGCCCAGCGTGCCGCGCACCACCACGCCGTGCTTGACCAGCTGGTCGACCACGCTGCGCGCCAGGTTCGAGGGAATCGCCAGGCCCAGGCCGATGTTGCCGGCCATGCTGCCCTGCGGGTTGAAGCTGGCAGTGTTGATGCCGACCAGCTGGCCCTGCAGGTCGACCAGCGCGCCACCCGAGTTGCCCGGGTTGATCGACGCGTCGGTCTGGATGAAGTTCTGGTAGCCCAGCCCGCGGATGCCGCTGCGGCCCACCGCCGAGACGATGCCCGAAGTGACCGTCTGGCTGAAGCCGAACGGATTGCCGATGGCCACCACGAAGTCGCCCACCCGCAACTGGTCGCTGTTGCCGAGCTTGATGTCGGTCAGGTTCTGCGCCGGAATGCGGATCAGCGCGATGTCGGTATCGCGGTCCGAGCCGAGGAATTCGGCCTTGACCGTGCGCCCGTCGGCCAGTGTCACCTGTACGTCATCGGCGTTGTCGATGACATGGTGGTTGGTCAGCACCAGGCCCTCCCTGGCGTCGATGATCACGCCCGACCCCAGCGATTCGTTGATGCGTTCCTGCGGGATGTCCGGGAACAGGCGGCGGAAGAACGGGTCGTTGAAGAAGGGATTGCGTACGCGCACCACCTGCTTGGTGTTGACGCTGACCACGGCCGGCATCGCCTTCTCCAGCATCGGTGCCAGTGACGGAACCTGCTGCCCGGCCACTGCGGCTGGCAGTGCCGCCATGGTCGGCACCACCGCTGGAAGCGGAGCGGCATCGGCACGGTTGTCCAGGTGGGCGTTGATGCCGGTGGCAACGAAGCCACCGAAGGCGGCGGCGATTGCGAGCGTGAGCAGGGTAGGTAGCGGTCGCATGGGAGTCGGTTTGCTGGCGGGAATGGGGGCGGTTCGGCTCTACGGTAAAACAAGCTGAATGAGTGTGTCGCGATCTGGATAAATGCGCCATGAAAACCGCGCGTCGGGAGCGCGGATCGCGACGACCAGCGCTGGGCCGGTGACGACAGCGGAGGCGGCGCCCGGCTGTGTGCGGACGTCAGCCGCAGGTCGCGCGGATACAGGACGATACTTGCGCAGTTCTGCGCATCCCGGTGCCGCGACGCGCCATATTGCATGCCTTCCGCGGCATCCGGGCGGGTGCACACAACCAAGGCCTGTCACGACGCGGATCATGCGGCGCAGCACTGAAAAAAAAGGGGTTTCCTGTAAACACGGTGTGCCTGCAGGGATGGTCGACTACACCATCGCCGTCGCAGCAGATGCGATTGGTGGCGCATGCCCCGTTCCACGATCGTCAATGTCGGTATAGCATCGCCCCGTTTTGATACTTAAGGCCCCCAGGAGGGCAACATGAGCAACGGTAATGGTGTGTCGGTCGTGACCGACGCTGTCGAGAACGTCAAAGAAACCGCCACCAACGTTGGCGAGACCATCGCCCACGCTGCCGAAGACGCAGTGAAGTCGGTCAAGAAGACCGTCAAGCGCGCCACCAAGGCTGCCGGTACCCGCGTTGCCAAGGCCAAGAAGGCCGTGGCCAAGGTCGAGAAGACCGTTGCCAAGAAGGCCGAAAAGGCTGCCAAGTCGGTCGGCAAGACTGTTGCCAACGCCAAGAAGAAGCTGGAAGCGGCCAAGAAGAACGCCAAGGCCGAAGCCGCTGCCCTGAAGAAGGAAGTGGCCAAGAAGAAGGCCGCTGCAGGCAAGGCTGTGACCAAGAAGGCCGCCGCTGCCAAGAAGACCACCAAGGCCGCCACCAAGACTGCCGGCAAGAAGGTCGCCACCGTGAAGAAGGCTGCCACCAAGAAGGCCGCCGTCGCCAAGAAGACCGTTGCCAAGAAGACCGCGGCCGCCAAGAAGGTGGTCGGCAAGAAGGTCGCCACCGCCAAGAAGGCTGTGGCCAAGAAGACCGTCGCCACCAAGAAGGTCGCTGGCAAGAAGGCCGTGGCTGCGAAGAAGGTTGTCGGCAAGAAGGTTGCCGCCACCAGGAAGGTCGCCACCAAGAAGACCGCCGCCGCCAAGAAGGTTGTCGGCAAGAAGGCTGCTGTGGCCAAGAAGGCCGTCGGCAAGAAGACCGCCGTTGCCAAGAAGGCAGCTGGCAAGAAGGTTGCCGCCACCCGCAAGACGGTTGCCAAGAAGGCTGCCCCGCTGAAGAAGGTCGCTGCCAAGAAGGCTCCGGCCAAGAAGGCCGTGCGCAAGGCCGCCAAGCGCAAGTAATCGCGCCGTGACCGAAGGCCCTGCCACCCACCGGGTGGTGGGGCCTTTCGCGTTTCCGGGACACTGTCCGGGGCAAGATGCGGGTTCTTTCCGCTGGAGCCCCGGGCATGCGCGGTATCGACTTCAGTTCCTGGCAGGGCGTGCTGTCCACCTTGGCCGGCCTGGTCCTGATCACACTGCTGGGCGTGGGCATCCGCCTGTTGGTGATGCAGACCCTGCAACAGCGCCGCGAGCGCGAGAACCGGCAGATCAACGAACGGCTGCGCACGCTGATGGCGGCCTACAAGACCCTGGGTGGTTCGTTCACCGGCGAACTGGGCGTGGATCCCAGCCATCGCCGCGACCTGCGCCAGCGCGAAGATGCCGAAGGCATCGCCGAACCCCGCTCGGATCGCGCGCGACGCATCCGCGATGCCGTTGAAGCGGCGCTGTCGGACATCCTGCTGCTGGGCACCGACGAACAGGTGCGGTTGGCTGCGCGCGCTGCCAACGATCTTGCACAGGGGCGACCGGTGCATACCCACGAACTGGTGGTCTCGCTGCGCGACTTCGTGCGCGAAGCGCTGGACCTGGCGCCGATTCCGGCCGACCTGCAGATACCGCCGCAGGGGCCGACCCGGCCGGGCGGTGCCAGTGGCAAGGGCCGCAACGACGGCGATGCCAAGGGCGGTCGTGCGGGTGGAGGCGGCAGTGGCGGAATGGGGGCCGGCATGGGCGGTGTGGGCCTCGGCGCCGGCGCCGCACTGGGCGCCGGCCATGCCTCCGCCAGCGATGGAACGGACGCGCGCTGAGCACGTCCGCCCGGTTCAGCGGGTCAGTTCGTAGATCGGCACGAAGCCACCGTAGATCATCCGCGCGCCGTCGAACGGCATCGGATTCGTCGCCGGATCAAACCTTGGGTCTTCCATCATCTTCTTCATGCCGGCGTCGCGGGTCGGCTTGTCCGGCCATTCGATCCAGGAAAACACCACCGTCTCGTCCGGCGTGGCTTTCACCGCGCCGAAAAAGTCGGTGGTCTTGCCGTGCGGTACGTCGTCACCCCAGCACTCGACCACGCGCAGCGCGCCGTACTCGATGAAAACGGGATCCCCTGTGCGTGCATGGGCGAGGAACTTCTCTTTGTTGGCGGTGGGCACCGCCAGGACGAAACCATCGATGTAGCTCATTGCCTGCCTCCGGATGGACCGTGCCGCATGCACGGCCTTCAAGTACACGACGAACCAGGGCGTCGTGGATCGACATCCTCTGGGCGCCCGTTCAGCCCGGGCCACCGGGCAGCGGTGCCAGCACCGTATCCGGTGGCTGCTGGCCGGCCAGGTGGCGCACGAAGTAGTCCCACATGCGGTGCGTGTAGGTGGCGTCGTTGCGGAACAGCTCGTGGTCCTGCCGGGCCAGGTACAGCAGGTCGTAGCTGCGCTGGGCCTTGTTCAGGGCGGCGGCCAGCTGCAGGGTCAGCGCCGGCGGTGCGTTTTCGTCCAGCTCGCCATAGACCAGCATCAGATGCCCGCGCAGGTTGCCGGCCAGCGCTGCGTTGTCGAGCCCGGCAAAGGGCGCCGGCACGCCATCGGTCATGGCCGTGGCTGGCAGCACGCCACCGAACAGCCGGTCCATGCCGTGCAGGGCGCCGCCGTACATGCCCTGGAAATTGTGACTGCCGGCCGAGGCCACGCCCACCTTGTAGAACGCCGGGTAGCGCAGCAATGCCCGCGCCGCGCTGTAACCGCCGAACGAATGCCCGTAGATGCCGACCCGCCGCAGGTCGATGCCCGGGTAGCGTTCGCCCAGCTGGCGCAGCGCGGCCACATGATCATCCAGCTGCACATCGGCGCCGTGCAGGAAGCTGCTGTCATGGAAGGCCTTGTCGCGGCCGCCGGTGCCGCGCGCATCGATGCTGGCCACCACGAAGCCAAGCTCGGCCAGGCTGGCGCGTGACACCGGATTCAGCGCGGACACCGCCTCGGCGTAGGTCACCGGGGCATTGCTGATGAAGGCGCCGCCGTACATCGCATCGATTACCGGGAAGCTGCCGTCATCGCGATAGTCGCGGGGCAGGTAGACGGTGGCGAAGATCGGCGTGCGCCCGTCGGCGGCCAGCAGACGTGCGCGCTGCGGTGGGCGCCACCCCGCAGCAAGCACTGCCCGGTTGTCCGCCGCTTCCAGCAACAGCAGCTCGCGACCGTCATCGCTGGCCCGCAGCACGGTGCGTGGTGGCTGGTCGAGACGGGAAACGGTATCCACCAGATAGCCACCACTGGGCGACAGCGCCTGGGGGGCGCGCCCGCCGAACAGCGCGCCGGTACCGGCATCGGCCATGTGGTCGTAGCCATCGGCGGCCAGGCGCTGGACCGGCCCTCCCTGCAGCGATACCCGGTACAGGTCGCGCACGTAAGGATCGCCCGCGTCGACGCCACCGGCACTGAAGTACGCCCAGCCACCGGCAGCGTCCACACCCAGCAGGTCGCGCACCGCCCAGTGGCCGCGGGTGAGCTGGCGCAGCACTTTGCCGTCGGACAGGCGCACCCGGTACAGATGGCCCCAACCATCGCGCTGCGAGAACCACACGGCGGTGTCCTGCCGGGGCAGGATGGCCACCGCTGGCCGGTTGTAGGAATACACGTTGAGCTGCAGGCGAGTGTCGCTGGCTTCTTCCAGAACCGTGCGTAATGCACCGCTGCTGGCATCGATCTCCACCAGGCGCAGCCTGCGCGGCGTGCCGAAGTGCGCGATCACGGCATACAACCGATCGCCGTCCCAACCCAGGATGCCGGCCTCACTGAGCGTGTTCCAGCCCTCGGGCAGCGCGATGTCATGCTGCCTGCCGCTGCGGGTATCCACCACAAACAGGGTGTCGCGCACCTGCTGTGCATCGCCCAGCACCCCCAGCTTCACGGTATGCACGCGCGGCCGCGCGCTGTGGGTCGGGCTGCTTTCCAGATAGGGGTAGTCCTGCAGCGCGCGTTCGTCGTAGCGGATGCCGGCCACGTAGCGCCCGTCCGCAGACCAGCCAACCGCGAACGGCCGCACCGGCATCCGGCCCTGACGGCGTGGAATACCGCGCAGGGCGAAGTCCGGCAGTGCGCCATAGCCATTACCGGCTTCACCGCCGCGGGTCAGTGCCCGTGGCGCCGTGCCAGGCGACTGCAGCCACAGGTTGTTGTCGCGCACCTGCAGCCACGCATCGCCTACGGGCGAAGGCAGTGCATCGGCCGGCGGCCGCGCATCCGGCGAACGTGCGCATTGCCAGCGCGGCCATTGGCAATCGACGGGCACTTCTCCGCTGAACCGCAGGCGCAGGCCATCGTCCGCCTGCTGCACGCTGGCCAGGCGCAGGCGTGGCCCGCTGGCACCGAGCGGTGCAACCGCAGCGTCCAGCGCAGTGGGTTCGAACAGGGTCTGGCGTGTCGCCTGGACGGGATCGACCAGTACCGCCTGGCGCCGGCCCTGAGTGTCTTCGCGCTCATACCAGAATCGTCCATCGGCCAACCAGTGGGGCAGGACCGAAGCATTGCGCAGCGCGCCGCGCAGATGACTGTCATGCACGCGTTCGGCGCGCTGGTAGTCGGCCGCCTGCAGCGCATGCGTGGTGTGTGGCGACAAGAGGGCAACGCATGCAAAGACAGCGGCGCGGACACACGTCCGCAGCGGATCGGAAACGAGCAAGGCAACCTCCTGTTGCAATCGTCGAAGGATTACAGATGCACGCGCGCCGCGCGCGTATGCCAGACGGAGCCTGAATCAAGCCCAAAAATTCAGCAATGCGAAGACCACTGTTTTCAGGGAGCGTTGTGGCGAATAACGGAGAATTTACATTCCCGATGCGATGGCGCCCTGGCGCTGCTGCACACCATAAGAAAGTAAAGGTGTACCCCCATGAAGAATTCGCTGATTGCTCTGGCCCTGGCCGCTGCCCTGCCGTTCACCGCTTCGGCTGCTGAGAACCTGTCGTACAACTACGCTGAGGCCGACTACGCCAAGACCGACGTCGATGGCATCAAGGCTGACGGCTGGGGCGTCAAGGGTTCCTACGGCTTCCTGCCGAACTTCCACGCGTTCGGTGAATACAGCCGTCAGGAAGTCGACCACACCAACATCAAGGTTGACCAGTGGAAGGTCGGTGCCGGCTACAACGTCGAAATTGCTCCGTCGACCGACTTCGTTGCCCGCGTTGCCTACCAGAAGTTCGATCGCAAGCACGGCCTGGACTTCAACGGCTACAGCGCTGAAGCCGGTATCCGCACCGCCTTCGGTGCCCACGCCGAGGTCTACGGCATGGTCGGCTACGAAGACTACGCCAAGAAGCACGGCGTCGACATCGACGGCCAGTGGTACGGCCGCCTGGGTGGTCAGGTCAAGCTGAACCAGAACTGGGGCCTGAACGGCGAGCTGAAGATGAACCGCCACGGCGACAAGGAATACACCGTCGGCCCGCGCTTCAGCTGGTAATTGCTTCCTCGGCGCGCCTGCGCGCTGAAGATGCCTCGACAGGCCCGGCCCATGCCGGGCCTGTTGCGTTTCCGGCTGGGCAAACGCTACCTGACCGTGTCGCGGTGGAAGGGCGGCATTGCAACGAATTGGATTCCGCAGGCGTCGGCTGCGCCCTAGGGTGAGTGGCCTGTCCTGCAGGAATGCAACGATGCCCCCGTTTCCCTCGCCCCGCGATTCTCCCTGTCGCTTGTTGCTGCTGGATCCGCATCCACTGTTGCGGCATGGCGTGCAGGAACTGCTGGCCCGGCAGACGGGCCTGCAGGTCGATGGAAGCTATGGCCGCAGCGGTGACCTGCTGCAGCGCCTGCAGCAGCAGGCAGCTGCGATCGATCTGCTGCTGGTTGACGCCTTGCCGATCGGTGACAGCGGGGAAGGCCTGGAACTGCTGCGGCACGTATCACGACATTGGCCGGCAGTGCCGATCCTGGTGCTGTCCGCACACTGCAACGCGGGTGTCGTGTCCTTGGCCCTGCAGGCCGGTGCGCGCGGATTCCTGTCCAAGGCCTGCGCGCCGCAGATGCTGCTGCGCGCGGTGAGCGTGGTTGCCCGCGGCGGGCGCTTCGTGCCGCCGGAGCTGCGTGCACAGTTGAACCAGTCCCGCCGGCAGCGCCAGCAGTCCATGCGTTCACCACGGTTGAGTACGCGCGAGCGCGTTGTCCTGCAGTGGGTGCTGCGTGGCTGCAGCACCGGCGAGATGGCACGCCGCAGCGGGCGTGCGGCCAGCACCATCAGCACGCAGAAACGAGCGGCATACCGCAAGCTGGGCATCCGCAACGATGGCGAGCTGTTCCGCTTCCGCCATCTGATCGACGCTGATTGAGGCGGGGTTACTCGCCCTGGTACTGCTTTTCTTCGACCAGGGCCGAACCGGCCACGCGGTTGATCTCGTTCTTCACCTGCACGCGCTCGCCATTGGTGCCATAGACACCGCGTGCCAGCTGGATGAAGGCATCGTCGAACACCTGGGCCGCTTCCTTGTCGCGCAGCTGGTCCTGGATGTCCCACATGCGCTCGTTGATCACCTTCAGCTGCTGCTTCAGCGCGGCCAGTGCCGGTTGTGCGTGCAGCAGCTGCTGCAGCAACGGCAGCAGGCCGTCCAGCTCGGTGCGGACGTTGGCCAGCTTGGCGGCATCGTCGATGCGCTCGGCCTTGATCTCGAGAATGGTGATCTTGTCGATCAGCTCGCCGATCGATACCGGAGTCAGGATGGCGTCCACGCGGTTGGTTCCTGGAAACAGGGCGCCATGATACCGCGCTGCTGGCATTGGCCGCAGTCCACGGGATTTACGCCGAATTTGCGCCACGGGCCCGGCAGCACCCTCGATCCGTTACGGCCCCCGCCTCGACACTGCGTTCCCGGCGGCGTGACCGCCTTCGACGAGGAACACAGTGCAGTGAACAGCAAGGGGATGATGGCGGCGCTGGTGGCCGCCCTGGCAGGGCTGCTCGGGATCGGCAGCGCGCAGGCGCAGGTGCAGGTCAGTGGCAGTGCGGCGTTGACCAGTGACTACGTATGGCGCGGCAGCTCGCAGAGCGACGGCGACCCGGCGGTGCAGGCCGGCGCGAAGGTCTCGATCCCAGCGGGCTGGTACGCCAGCGTGTGGGGGGCCAACGTTTCGTTCAAGCCGGACAATGGCGCGCGCAGCGAGTTCGACCTGGTGGCGGGCTGGTCCGGCGCACTGGCACCGGACTGGAGCCTGGATGCCAACCTGACCCGTTACGTGTACCCGGGCACCGGCCGCGCGCTGGACTGGACCGAGCTCAACACCACGGTGACCTGGAAGCAGCGCGCCTGGCTGCAGGTCGCCCATTCCAACGATGCGTTGGCCGGTGGCCATCGCGGTACCTATGCCCAGCTGGGTGTGCGTGTGCCGTTGCACGAACGCCTCCGCCTGGAAGCAGCGGTGGGCCAGTACTGGCTGGCCACCGCGCAGGGCCCGGACTACCTGCATGGGCAGCTCAGTGCCATCGCCTCGCTGACCCCGGCATGGGAACTGCGCGCCACCGTGCATGACACGGACAACGCAGCCAAGCGCCTGTTCCCCGGCAACGCCGGTGGGCGATGGGAGCTGGCGCTGCAGGGCAGCTTCTAGTCGGCCAGCGACGCCTGGCGCGCGCGCAGCGCGCCGGGCAGCCACAGCAGCAGGGCCAGCGCAGCCACGGCAGCGCCGGCCACGCAGACGCCCGTCCAGCCGAAGCGCTGGTAGACCTGCGCAGACAGCAGCGAACCCAGCGAACCGCCGATGAAATAGCCGGTCATGTAGCCGGCATTGAGGCGGTTGCGTGCCGCCGGTTGCAGTGCGTAGATCAGGTTCTGGTTGCTGACGTGCAACAGCTGCGCGGCCAGGTCCAGCACCACCACGCCCACCAGCAGCGCCAGCAGCGAGTGTGCCGACAGCCCCAATGGCAACCACGACAGCAGCAACAGCAGCAGTGCAATGGCGGTGGCACGCCCGGTCTGGCCACGGTCGGACATGCGGCCAGCCAGGGCGGCCGCCAGCGTGCCGGCCGCGCCGACCAGCCCGAACAGCCCGATGGTGGCGTCGCTGTAGGCATACGGCGGCTGTGCCAGCAGGAACGCGAGCGGGGTCCAGAAGATCGCGAACATGGCGAAGCTGCAGGCGCCCAGCAGCGTGCGCTGGCGCAGCACCGGTTCCTGCACGAACAGCACGCCGATCGAGCGCAGCAATGCGAAATAGCCCAAGCCGGCGCTGTGGTGGAATCGCGGCAGACCGCGCTGCAATGCCAGTGCGGTCAGCACCAGGGTGGCAGCGGCGATCGCATACACCAGGCGCCAGTCGCCCAGGCTGGAAAGCAGGCCGGCCACGGTGCGCGCCAGCAGAATGCCCAGCAGCAGGCCACTCATCAGCGTGCCGACCACGCGACCGCGATGTTCCGGCGCGGCCAGCGTAGCGGCGAACGGCGCCAGCACCTGGGCGACCACCGAGAACAGGCCGGTGATGGCGGTGCCCACCAGCAGCCAGGTCAGTGACGGTGCGCAGGCACTGATCACCAGTCCGCCGGCCGACAGCAGGCTCATCACCACGATCAGGCGGCGGCGTTCGAACAGGTCTCCCAGCGGCACCAGCAGGATCAGTCCGGCGGCATAGCTCAGCTGCGCGGCGGTAACGACCATGCCGACCTGGCCGAACGGCACACCGAAGGCGTCGGCGATGGTGTGCAGCAGTGGCTGCGCATAGTAGTTGCTGGCCACGGCCACGCCGGTAGCCACGGACATCAGCAGCACCTGCCAGCGGTGCAGAGGGGGGAGGGACGGGCTCACGCGGTGTTCCAGGAAGCGGGGGGCACAGTGTCCACCTGCTGCGGCCATGATGGAAATGAATCATCATCATCCATGCCATCTGGAAACGAGATAGTTGGATGAATCTCAAGCAGCTCGAGTTTGCCGTTGCCCTTGCCGAGGAGGGCAATTTCACCCGCGCAGCCGAACGCTGCCATGTAGTGCAGTCCGCGTTGAGCCACCAGATTGCCTACCTGGAGCAGGAACTGGGCACGCCGCTGTTCGAGCGCCTGCCGCGGCAGGTGCGGGCGACGGCAGCGGGTGAGGCGCTGCTGGTGCACGCACGCCAGGTGCTGGTCAGCCTGCGCCACCTGCGCGCCGACGTGGCCGCGGTCAGTGGCGAGGTGCGCGGGCTGCTGGCGATCGGGCAGATCTCCTCGCTGACCGATATCGATGTGGTGGCGATGCTGGCCGCGTTCCAGCAGGCGCACCCACAGGTGGAATTCCAGTTGCGGGTGGACAAGAGCGAGGACCTGATCGCGCAGGTGCAGTCGCGTGACCTGGATGTTGCACTGGTGGGGTTGGCGCCCTCGGCCGGCCTGGACGGGGTCTGCCACCAGATGCTGCAGGAAGAAGACCTGGTGGCGGTGCTGGCCCCCTCGCATCGGCTGGCTAGGCGCAAGCGGCTGCCATTGACCGAATTGCAGGACGAGGCGCTGGTCGACTTCCCGCGCGGCACCGGTGCGCGGCGGCAGACCGACGATGCTTTCGTCGCCGCTGGCCTGCCGCACACGGTGCGTTTCGAGGTCAACCTGATGGAACTGGTGGAGCGCTTCGTCCGCCATGGTCTGGCGGTTGGCATCGTGCCGGCGCTGATCGCCGAAGGCTTCCAGGGCGTGGTGCGGATTCCGCTGCAGCCAACCCCGACCCGCCGCGTGCACCTGGTCTGGCAGCGGCTGCCGACACCGGCGGCGCGGGCGTTCGTCGAGGCCGTGCTCAGCCGCGCAGGCGCAGGCTCAGGCCCTTGAGGAAGTTGCGCAGCATCTGGTCCAGGCAACGCCGGTAATTGGTGTGCCCGGGCTGGCGGAACAGCGCACCGACTTCCGACTTGGAGACGTTGAAACCGGCGCTGGCGAAGATTTCCATCAGATCGACGTCGCGCAGCTGGAACGCCACGCGCAGCTTCTTCAGCACCAGGTTGTTGTCGATGCGGGTTTCCACCGCGCGCTGCGGCTGGCTCTCGTCGCGACCGCGCAGGTGCACGATCAGGCCATCGAGGAAGTGCGCCAGCGCGCTGTCGCTCATCGCTTCGAAACCGGCTTCGTCCTCGCGGCGCAGCCAGGCCTTCACCTGTTCGGGATCCACGGCGAAGGCCGGGTCGGCCATCTGGCACAGGGTCACCACGTGGTGGTCGCCCAGGTCCAGGGAATAGCGCACGCTGCGCAGGACATCGTTGTTGATCATGGCCCATTGTACCGGCCCCTGGCGTGTCACCGGAGTGTCATCGAACTGCAGCATCGTGGGCACTCGTTCGCTGAGACCCTTGCATGCGCCGGTATCTGTTTTCCGCACTGCTGCTCGCCAGCAGCTTCGCTGCCTTCGCCCAGGACCGCTTCGTACCCGTCGAGCGCCGCCTGAGTACATCCCAACTGGCCGAGGTCGGGCTCAGTCCAGCGCAGTTGCAGGCGCTGAACCGGGTACTGCGCGAGGCAGAGCGCGCGGCCACCGGGCCGGCAGCGGTGGCCCCCGCCGCTGCGCCGCTGCCTGCCAATGTGCCGGCACCGCCAGCAATGCATCTGGGCCTGGAAGAAGGACCGGTCAATGCACGCGTGGTCGGAGAGGTCGCAGGTTGGCAGCCCGGCACGCTGTTCACCCTTGATAACGGCCAGCAATGGCAGGTGATGAAGGGGCAGATGAAGCTGCGCAAGGTGCTGCAGTCGCCGCAGATCGCCGTTGTTCCAGGAATTGCCGGGCGCTGGTTCCTGCAGGTCGACGAAGACCTGCCCAAGGCCCGGGTATTCCGCGTGCGCTGAGCCGCGCACGCCTCGGGCGTGGTCAGCCGGCATCGACAACGCAAGGGCGGGCCGACGGTGCCAGAATGGGCGTCCGGTTTTTCCCCCTGGAGTTGCCTGATGACCCGCACTGTCCTGATTACCGGCGCCACGTCCGGCTTCGGCGCCGCCGCCGTCCACCGCTTCGCCCAGGCCGGCTGGAAAGTGATCGCCACGGGCCGCCGCGGCGAACGCCTGCAGCCGCTGGTCGATCGCTACGGCAAGGACGTGGTGCATGCCGCCGCCTTCGACATCCGCGATCCGGTTGCGATGGAAGCGGCGCTGCTGGCACTGCCGCCCGCCTTTGGCGAGATCGATCTGCTGGTCAACAACGCCGGCCTGGCGCAGGGCACCGCGCCGGCACAGAGCGCCAAGTTGTCGGACTGGACCACGATGATCGACACCAACATCACCGCGCTGGTGACCCTGACCCACCGCCTGCTGCCGCAGCTGGTGGAGCGCAAGGGCGCGATCATCAACATCTCGTCGGTGGCCGGCGTCTACCCGTACCCGGGTGGCAACGCCTACGGTGGCACCAAGGCTTTCGTCAGCCAGTTCTCGCTGGGCCTGCGTTCGGACCTGCACGGCACCGGCGTGCGCGTGACCACGATCGAGCCAGGCATGGCTGAAACCGAGTTCACCGTGGTGCGTACCCACGGCGACCAGGCGGCGTCGGACAAGCTCTACAACGGCGCCAACCCGATGACCGCCGAAGACATCGCCGAACAGATCTTCTGGGTGGCCAGCCTGCCGCCGCACCTGAACATCAATCGCCTGGAACTGATGCCGGTCAGCCAGTCCTTCGCCGGTTTCCAGGTCGCCCGCGAAGGCTGACCGACGTTTGTAGAGTCGAGCATGGCTCGACTCTGCAGAAACAAGAAAAAGCCGGGCAATGCCCGGCTTTTTCATTCACAGCGGCAGGCTTACTGGGCCTTGATCGCCATCGCCTGCAGGCCGGTGCCATCCAGCTTCTGCTTGGCTTCGGACAGTTCACCGGCGCTGCCATACGGCCCCATGCGCACGCGGTACACGGTCTTGCCGTTGATCTGTGCTGACTCCACGCGCGCCGCAAGTCCCATCATCGCCAGCTTGGCCTTGGTTGCTTCGGCATCGCCGGAGGCGCCGAAGGCGCCTGCCTGCAGGATATAGCGGGCGTTGTCGGCGGCCGCCGGTGCGGCAGTGGCCGGGGTACCCGACGTTGCCGTTGCGGTTTCCACGCGCGCTGCCGGCGTGGCGGCGGCGGTGCTGGTCGAGGCCGTGCTGGCCGGCGGCGTTGCCGCAGCCGGACGTTCACTCAGCGGTGCCGGCAGCGGACGGCTGGTGGCGGTCACCTGCGCGGTGCTGGACACGCTGGCGGTGGCCGCCGGTGCCGGTGCGGTCGTGGTCGCCGGCGGAACCGGCTTGCCTTCCAGTGCCGCCTGCGCGCGCTGCGCTTCGGCCTTGGCCCGGCGCTGGTCTTCGGCACGCGCGCTGGCGGCCAGTTCGGCGTCGGACATCTCGACTTCCTTGCCCGGCAGCAGGGTGTAGAAGTCGTACTGGGTGGCAGCCGGCTTTTCCGGTTCGGCCTGCTTCGGCGCAGCCGGCTGCGCGGCCGGCTGGGTACCGACATCGCTGTCGGCATCGGCGACCGGGGCCGGCTGCGCGTTCGGGTTCGGCTGCGGACCGGCGCGCAGGAAGCCATCGCCCTCGCCCTTGAACAGGTTCGGCGCCGCCAGGAACACCACGGCCGCGATCGCTACACCGGCCACCAGCCACACCCATCCGGGGGTGCCCTGGCTGCCGCTGTTGCGTCGTGCCTGGCTTTTGCCGCGTCGTGCTGCCATGTGTACTGCGTCTCCTGATGCTTACATTTTTTCCGGGGCGCTGACGCCCAGGAGTTCGAGGCCATTGGCCAGCACCTGGCGTGCCGCACAGGCCAGGGTCAGCTTGGCATTGCGGTCGGCGGCGTCATCCACCAGTACCGGCGTCCCGTGATACCACGTGTGGAACGCATGCGCCAATTCACGCAGGTACTGCGCCACCAGATGCGGTTCCAGCGCCACGCCGGCCGCTTCCACCACTTCCGGATAGCGCGAGATCTCGTTCATCAGCAGCAGCGAGGCGTCGTCGGCCAGGCGGCCGAGGTTGGCCAGGCCGTTGCCCTGCTCATACACCAGGCCCTTCTCCTGCGCCTGGCGCAGCAGGCTGCAGACGCGGGCATGCGCGTACTGCACGTAGAACACCGGGTTGTCGTTGCTCTGCTGGCGGGCCAGGTCGATGTCGAAGGTCAGCTGCGAATCTGGCTTGCGCGCGATCAGGAACCAGCGGGTGGCATCGCGGCCGGCTTCCTCGATCAGGTCGCGCAGGGTGAAGTAGCTGCCGGCACGCTTGGACAGCTTCACTTCCTCGCCGCCACGCATGACGGTGACCATCTGGTGCAGCACGTATTCCGGCCAGCCCTGCGGGATGCCCACTTCCATCGCCTGCAGGCCGGCGCGCACGCGGGCCAGCGAGCCGTGGTGGTCGGCGCCCAGCTCGGTGATCGCGCGCTCGTAGCCGCGCTGCCACTTGGACAGGTGGTAGGCCACGTCGGGCACGAAGTAGGTGAAGGTGCCGTCGGACTTGCGCATCACGCGGTCCTTGTCGTCACCGAAGTCGGTGCTGCGCAGCCACAGCGCGCCACCTTCTTCATAGGTATGACCCGACGCCTGCAGCTTGGCCACCGCTTCGGCTACCTTGCCGTCGGCGTACAGCGAGCTTTCCAGGAAATAGATGTCGAAGTCGACGCCGAACGCGGCCAGGTCCAGGTTCTGCTCGTTGCGCAGGTAGGCCACGGCGAAGCGGCGGATCGCCTGCATGTCGTCCGGGTCCTTGGCGCCGACCACGGTGCTGCCTTCCAGGTCGACGCTGGCGCCGGCCATGTAGGCGCGGGCGACGTCGGCGATGTACTCGCCGCGGTAGCCACCTTCCGGCCAGCCGTCCTGGTCCGGCGCGATGCCTTTGATCCGTGCCTGGGTGGACAGCGCCAGGTTCTCGATCTGCACGCCGGCGTCGTTGTAGTAGAACTCACGCTTGGCGTTCCAGCCGTTGGCATCGAGCACGCGCGCCACGCAGTCGCCGATCGCCGCCGCGCGGCCATGGCCGACATGCAGCGGGCCGGTCGGGTTGGCCGACACGTACTCCACGCCCACCGTGCGGCCATTGCCGGACAGGTTGCGACCGTAGTCGTGGGCTTCCTTGATGACCGACGCGGCTTCGCGCTGGTACGCGGCCGGGGCCAGGTGGAAGTTGATGAAGCCGGGGCCGGCGATCTCGACCTTGCTCACGTCCTCGCTGCGCGGCAGCGCCTCGACCAGCGCCTGCGCCAGTGCGCGCGGATTGCTGCGCGCGGCCTTGGCCAGCAGCATCGCGGCGTTGGTGGCGAAGTCGCCGTGGTCGCGGGTCTTCGGGCGCTCGACCACGAAGTCCGGCGGCAGGGAGTCGGCGGGCAGGGTGCCATTGGCGCGCAAGGCTTCGATGCCTTGGCTGATCAGGGCGCGGAGGAGATTTTTCACGAGGCCTGCTGTGAGAATGAGCGGCGGAATCGCCCATTTTAGCGCAGATACCCACGCCCACGCTGACCAGAACATGCCTGTGGGGGCGGCCGATGGCGCCTGAAGGGCCGCGCTCAGCCGAACAGCCGCGGCTGGGGCAGGGATAGCAGGCCCCGTTCAGCAAATGAAACGGGACGGCCCTCGCCGACCACGAAGTGGTCCAGCAGGCGCACGTCCACCATCGCCAGCGCCTGCTGCAGTTCGTCGGTGATGCGGGTATCGGCGCTGGAGGGTTCCGGGTCGCCGGAAGGGTGGTTGTGGCTGAGGATCACCGCCGCCGCGTTGTGCAGCAGAGCGCGCCGCACCACTTCGCGGGGGTAGACCGGTGCGGCGTTGATGGTGCCGTGGAACAGCTCTTCACAGGCGATCAGGCGGTGGCGGTTGTCCAGGAACAGGGCCATGAAGACCTCGCGGGCCTGGCCACGCAGCCGGTGCTGCAGGTAGCGGCCGACCGCCGCCGGATTGTTGCCAACCGCCTCGCCGTGCTCCAGCTCGGCCGCCAGGTAGCGATGGGCCAGTTCCAGCCCGGCAGCAAGCGTGCAACTGCGTGCCGGGCCGAGCCCGGGCAGGCGGGCGAGCTCGGCGGCGGGGCGGTCGAGCAGTACCCGCAACGGGCCGTGCGCCTGCAGCAGGTCGCGCGCGGTCTGCACGGCATCGCGGCCACCGAACCCGGAGCCGAGAAACAGGGCCAGCAGTTCGGCGTCGGAAAGTGCCGTGGGCCCGCGCGCGATCAGCTTCTCGCGGGGGCGTTCCTGTTCGGGCCAGTCATGGATGGGCATGGCCCATCATCGCCAGACCTTGCGGTGGCTCCCATCGGGGCATGCCGCGGACTGGGGTCGGAGGTTGCCTCAGCCGCGCCGGGTCTGCAGGTAGTCGAACAGTTCCTGGTTGTTCTGCAGGCCCAGCTTGCGCTTGGCTTCGGCCTTCTGCCGGCTGATGGTCTTCGGGCTGCGCCCGCAGCGCTCGGCGACTTCGTTCACGCTGAGGCCGGCTGCCAGCAGCTCCAGCACTTCCTGTTCGCGTGCCGACAACGGCGCCGGCTGACGCGGAAACAGCAGGTCGCGCGCCTGCAGGTGGTGGCGCAACTGCTGGGAGACGAATACCTGCCCGGCCAGCGCGGCGTTCAGCGCGTGGGGCAGTTCGGCGAAATCGGCGCACTTGTCGACCAGGCCACTGATACCCTCCCGCAGCAGGCTGTCCAGCAGGCCGGGATGGCGGGCGCCGGTCAGCACCACCACCGGCAGGCCAGGGCGGCGCATGCGCAGCGCGTCGATCAGCTCCGGACCGTCCGGACCGGCACCCGGCATCGACAGGTCGGTCAGCACCGCATCGCAGTCGTGGTGATCCACCAGCTCCAGCAGCTGGGCGCCGTCGCGCGCACTGCCGACGATGTCCATCAGGTAGGTCTGCAGCACGATACGGATGCCATGCAGGACCACGGGATGGTCGTCGGCGATGATGATGCGCGGATGCACGCGGCTCCTCGAAGGTCGGACAGGCCACGGCGGGCGGCAGCCAATGCCTGATTCTGCAAAAGCGCAGACCCGTAGAGGTATAGGAAAGGTCCGAAACTGGTGCCGGGTGAATCCCGGGTCAACGGAGACGGACTCCATCTGCTGATAGCCGCCCGCTATGTGCGCCCTGCACCGGGACATTACCGACCATCGGGTAAGCTAGCGCCCTCGTTTGCACAGGAATTCCAGGTGGCTGACTCCCCCAACGCTTCCCCCGCGCCGGCCCGCGCGCTGGAAGGTCAGAAACTGCTGTTGTGCGTCGGAGGCGGGATCGCGGCCTACAAGGCCCTGGAACTGGTGCGGCGCCTGCGCGACGCCGGTGCCCAGGTGCAGGTGGCGATGACCGCCGGAGCACAGCAGTTCGTCACTCCGCTCAGTTTCCAGGCCCTGTCCGGGCAGCCCACCCGCACCACGCTGTGGGACAGCGCCGCCGAACAGGCCATGGGCCACATCGAGCTGGCCCGCTGGGCCGACCGCATCGTGGTCGCCCCGGGTACCGCCGATCTGCTGGCCCGGCTGGCCCAGGGCCACGCCGATGATCTGGTCAGCACCCTGTGCCTGGCCAGTACCGCGCCACTGACGATCTGCCCGGCGATGAACCACCGCATGTGGCTGCATCCGGCCACCCAGGCCAACATCGCCCTGCTGCGCCAGCGCGGCGCGCAGGTGGTCGGCCCGGTCGACGGTCCGCTGGCCGAAGGCGAGTCCGGTCCCGGCCGTCTGGCCGAACCGGGCGACATCGTTGCCGCGCTGGCTGCCAATGGCAGTGCTGCAGCGGCGGTTGTCGCACCGGAAACCCGCGCGCTGCAGGGCCTTCGCCTGCTGATCAGCGCTGGCCCGACCTATGAAGACATCGATCCGGTGCGCTACGTCGGCAACCGCAGCAGCGGCAAGATGGGCTTTGCCCTGGCCGCGGCCGCCGCGACGATGGGCGCCCAGGTGGTGCTGGTCAGCGGTCCGGTACAGCTGCCGACGCCAGCCGGCGTGCAGCGCGTGGACGTGCGCTCGGCCGCGCAGATGCGCGATGCCGTGCTGAAGTCGTTGCCGGCCGACATCTATATCGGTGCCGCCGCGGTGTCCGACTACACGCCACGCCAGGTCGCGCCGCAGAAGCTGAAGAAGACCGCCGACAGCCAGTCGCTGGTGATCGAGCTGGTGCGCACGCCGGACATCCTCGCCGAAGTCGCTGCACAGACGCAGTCGCTGAAGCTGGTGGTCGGCTTCGCCGCCGAGACCCACGACGTGGAGAAATATGCGCGTGGCAAGCTGGTCGACAAGCGCCTGGACCTGGTGATCGCCAACCAGGTCGGCATCAGCGGTGGTGGATTTGAGAGTGACAACAACGCCGCCACGGCCTTCTGGCAGGACGGTGAACAGGTATTCCCGGCCACCTCCAAGCGCGAGCTGGCCGAACAACTGCTGGCGCTGATCGCGCGGAGACTCCAGGCATGACCCAGGCTTTCACTTCCCAACCGCTGCAGGTCAAGCTGCTTGATCCGCGTTTCGGCGACAGCTGGCCGCTGCCCGCCTACGCCACCGAAGCCAGTGCCGGCATGGACCTGCGCGCGGCGCTGGATACCGCGCTGACCCTGCAGCCGGGCGACACCGCGCTGGTGCCCAGCGGCCTGGCCATCCATATCGCCGATCCGCACCTGTGCGCGGTGATCCTGCCGCGTTCCGGGCTGGGCCACCGCCACGGCATCGTGCTCGGCAACGGCACCGGCCTGATCGACGCCGATTACCAGGGCCCGTTGCTGATCAGCGTCTGGAACCGTGGCCGCGAGGCCTTCACCATCGAGCCGGGCGATCGCATCGCGCAGCTGGTGGTCGTGCCGATTGCCCGCGTCAGCCTGCAGGTGGTGGATACTTTCACCGACAGCGTGCGGGGAACGGGTGGATTCGGCCATACCGGGGTGCGTTGACGGGGGACATTGATGAGCGGCATCGGGGAAGGGCAGCGGGAACGGTCGTTGGGACGCAGTGCGCCACTACTGGGGGTGCTGCTGGTCCTGCTGGCCGGCTGGTTCGGATGGAGCGCGGTGCAGCAATGGCGGCAGGAGTCCAATGGCCAGGCGCTGGAAGAAGCGCGTGACCAGGCCGTGCAGGGCTTGCAGGAGGCCGCAGCCGGCCAGCTGAAGCAGCTGCAGCAGCAGTTGAAGAACGAACGCGTGCAGCAGGCACTGCAGGCCGGTGACGCCGCGGCAGCGGCGCTGGCCGTGCGCGAGAGCTGGACCGGCGTGGAGCAGGCTGACGTGCTGACCGCCGATCTGGCCACGGCCTATGCCGACCCGGCCACCTTCGGCTACGCACGCCTGGCCCTGCTGGAACAAGCGCTGGCCGAGGGCAAGCCTGGCCTGCGCGTGGTGCGCGATGCAGGTGGCAATCGCCTGGGTCTGGCGGCTCCGGTGCAGCTGGGCAGCCTTGGCCCGGCAGTGCTCTACGTGCGCCAGCCATTGCTGCGGCTGACCTCGCCGCTGGACCAGGTGAGCGCCCCGTCCACCGGTTTCCTCGGCCTGCGCCAAGGCACGCATGACCTCGTTGCCCAGGGCGACGCCGGCCTGGCCGAGAGCGCCGAAGCGCTGGCGCGCCCGGTTCCGGGCACGCCGTTGCGGCTGGTGGCCGCCGTACCGAATGTCGAAGCGGGTCCACTGGGCCTGGGTTCGCTGGCCAGTGCCATCGTCGCGCTGCTGCTGGCGTTCATCGCCGTGCTGCTGGTGGTGGGTCGCGGCCGGCTGCCGAAGTCGCTGCCGTTGCCGCGCCGTGCGGCCGTGGCGGAAGCGGATCATGGCCCGACCCTGAGCGAGAGCCTGCAGATGGCGCCGCCACCGGTGGCCGCCGCCAGCGCCGCGGACACTGCGCCGCCGCCGCCACCGGTCCCTGCCGGGGAACTGGCCGCCGGCATCTTCCGCGCCTACGACATCCGTGGCGTGGTCGGCAGCGAACTGACGCCGAAGACCGCCGCGCTGATCGGCCAGGCCATCGGTACCGTGGCGCTGGAACAGGGCCTGCGCGAGGTGGTGATCGGCCGTGATGGCCGCCTGTCCGGCCCGGAACTGGCTGCGGGATTGGCCGAGGGCCTGCGTCGCACCGGTTGCGCGGTGATCGACATCGGCCTGGCACCGACGCCGGTCGTCTATTACGCCGCCTTCCACCTGCGTACCGGCACCTGCGTGGCGGTCACCGGCAGTCATAACCCGCCCGAGTACAACGGCTTCAAGGTGGTCATCGGCGGCGAGACGCTGTCAGGCGATGCCATCACCGATCTCTACCAGCGCATCGTCGAGGGGCGCCTGGCGCAGGCGGCCGAGCCGGGCGATTACCAGCAGCGCGATGTCAGTGCCGACTACATCCAGCGCATCGCCGACGACGTGCAGCTGGACCGCCCGTTGAAGGTCGTGGCCGATGCCGGCAACGGCGTTGCCGGTGCGCTTGCACCACAGCTGCTGGAAGCCATCGGCGCCGAAGTCATCCCGCTGTACTGCGATGTCGACGGTACCTTCCCCAACCATCATCCCGACCCGAGCGAGCCGGCCAACCTGGAAGACCTGGTGCAGACGGTCAAGCGCTTCGGCGCCGACCTCGGCGTCGCCTTCGATGGCGACGGAGACCGGTTGGGCGTGGTCACCGGCGAAGGCAGGATCATCTATGCCGACCGCCTGCTGATGCTGTTCGCCGCCGACGTGCTGATGCGCAACCCCGGCGCGATGGTGATCTACGACGTGAAGTGCACCGGCAAGCTGTCCGACCACGTGCTGCGCAATGGTGGCAGCCCGTTGATGTGGAAGACCGGGCACTCGCTGATGAAGGCGAAGATGCGCGAGACCGATGCCGAGCTGGCCGGCGAGATGAGCGGCCACTTCTTCTTCAAGGAGCGCTGGTTCGGTTTCGACGATGGCCTGTATGCCGCCGCACGACTGCTGGAGATCCTGGCGCAGCGCGAGGAAACCCCGGACGAGGTGCTGGCCGAGCTGCCGGAGATGGTGGCCACGCCGGAACTGAAGGTGCCGGTGGCCGAAGGCACGCCGCACGCGCTGGTGGCGATGCTGGTGGCGGCGGCACAGTCGCCGGAGAATCCGTACGTGGGTGGGCGGCTGTCGACCATCGACGGCCTGCGCGTGGACTTCCCCGATGGTTGGGGCCTGGTGCGCGCGTCCAACACCACGCCGGTGCTGGTGCTGCGCTTCGAGGGCAACGACGAGGCGGCACTGGAGCGCATCCAGGCGCTGTTCCGCAGCCAGCTGCAACCGGTGCTGGGCGACACCCCGCTGGGGTTCTGACCCCTTTGGAAGCTGCAGCAGAATGGGTAGTGCCGGCCGCTGGCCGGCAAGCCCATGAACCTCACACACCCTGCAGTTGCCGGCCTGCGGCCGGCACTACCCCTTGAAACGCAAGCCCACGCCTGGCTCGGTGAACAGGTAGCGCGAATCCAGCGCTGAATCACCCAGCTTGTGCCGCAGCTTGCCGACCAGGATGCGCAGGTAATGGGTGTCGTGCTGGTGGGTCGGGCCCCAGATTTCCTGGAGGATCTGCGGCTGGGTCACCACCCGCCCGGCATTGCGCAGCAGCAGCGACAGCAGCGCGTACTCCTTGCGGGTCAGCGCCACCGGCTCGCCATCCAGCGCCACTTCGCGGCGTACGAGATCCACATGCAGATGGCCATCGTCGAACACCGGTGGCGTGCCGTCGCTGGGCACGCTGCGTGTGCGCAGCAGCGCCCGCACCCGCGCCATCAGCTCCTGGGTGCCGAACGGCTTGGTCACGTAGTCATTGGCGCCGGTATCCAGTGCGCGCACCTTTTCGGCTTCACCCGCACGCACGGTCAGCATGATCACCGGCACCTGGCTCCACTGCCGCAGTTGCTCCAGCACCTCATGGCCTTCCATGTCCGGCAGGCCGATGTCCAGGATCACCAGGTCCATGTCCTCGCTGGCCGCCAGCTGCAGGCCTTCCTGGCCGGTGGCCGCCTGCCGCACCTGGTAGCCCTGCGCGCGCAGGCTGATGTCCAGGAACCGGCGGATCTGGGTTTCATCATCGATCACCAGCACGCGCGGGGCCGGCGCGCTGGCGTCAATCGGAGTCGGGCTCATCGTGGGAGGCTGGCTTGAGCAGGGGCAGGGTGATGCGGATCAGGGTACCGCGACCGTCGCGTCCGGGCAGCGCCTGCACGCTGCCGCCATGCGCACCGACCATGCCCTGGCAGATGGTCAGGCCCAGGCCGGTGCCGTGGCGGCCACGGTCGCCGCGCTCGACGCTGTAGAACATGTCGAAGATGCGCGCGCGCTCGTCATCGGGAATGCCGGGGCCGGCATCGATCACATCGATGCGCAGCTGTCCGTCCAGTTCGCGCGCCTGCACCTGCACGGCGGCATCGGGTGGCGAGAACTTGGCCGCGTTCTCCATCACGTTGAACACCGCCTGTTCAACCAGCGCCGGGTGTACCCAGATCGGCGCGAGCGTGGCCGGAATATCCAGCTCCAGCCGCACCTTGGGCTGGTAGCGCTGCAGGCGCCGCGCCGCTGAGCCGATCAGCTCGTCCACGCCGATCCAGTCGCGGTTGATCTTCAACCCTTCGTGGCCGAGCCGGGTCATGTCCAGCAGGTTCTGGATGTAGCGGTCCAGCCGCTCGCCTTCGACCAGGATGGTGTCCAGCAGGGCACGGCGATCAGCCGTATCCATCGCCGCACCGTAGCTGGCCAGGCTGTCGGCCGAACCGATCATCGCCGCCAGCGGCGAGCGCAGGTCGTGTGACACCGAAGAGAGCAGGGCCGAGCGCAGCCGCTCGGTCTCGTTGCTGACGTGGGCCTGCTCCAGTTCGGCCACCAGCCGCGTGCGCAGCGCGGCCTGGGCGATGTCGTCGACCATCGCCTCGGCCAGCTGCCGCTGCTCCGGCAGCAGGCGCGCCTGTGCGCCGGGCAGGTAAAGGCCCGCCACGCCGATGGCGCGGTCTTCGCCATCCAGCAGCGGCAGGAACCACCATTGCGCACCGGCCAGGGTGTCGGTGAAGCGCCCGCTCGGCTGGCCGTGGCGCAGTGCCCAATCGGCGGCGGCCAAGTCGGTATCGCCCGGCTGGCTGCGGCCACCGGTTGCGGTATCGGCGCCGATCCGTAGCCACGCTGGAACGTCCATGGCCTGTTCCAGTGCATGCCGACCCGCCTGTGCCACCTCGCCGTTGCCGGCCGCGCTGGCCAGCTGCCGTCCCAGCTGCTGGCGCGCACGCGCATGTCGATTCGCCGCACGCAGCGCGATCACCTGCATGCGCAGGCGCGAGGCCAGGCGTCCGGCCACCAGCGCGGCGGCCAGGAACAGGAACACGGTGATCACGCCCTGGCGCGCGCCGATGGCGAAGGTGAAGCGCGGCGCGATGAACAGGAAGTTGTAGGCGAGGAAGCACAGGATCGCCGCCATCACCGCCACGCTGGCGCGCGTGCGTGCGGCCACCAGCACCACCGCCACGATGAACACCATGGACAGGTCGGCCATGCCGACCCAGCGTTCGGCCAGCCATGCCACCGCACAGGCCAGCGCGGTGGCGATCAGCGCCTGCACCGGTTCGTAGCTGATGCTGCGCATCGGCGGCAGCAGGCCCTCCCGGCGCGAGCGCGCACGTGCCTGCGGGGTGCTGATGATGGTGATCTCGTAATGCGCGCCGCGCTGGATCAGCTGCTGGGTCAGGGTGCGGTTGAACATCCGCGCCAGTGGACGTTCGCGGGTCCGGCCGAGCACCAGGGTCGACACGCCGTTGTGCGCGGCATGGTCGAGCAGGGCATCGGCGATGCTTGATCCGTGCAGCAGTTCGGCGTCGCCGCCGAGGCGCCGTGCCAATGCGAAGGCCGCATCGATCTCGCGCCGGGTCGCCTCGTCCTGGCGTCGGCCCTGCACGGTCACCACCGTCCACGGCGCATCGCGGCGTTCGGCGATGCGCCGCGCCACCCGCACCAGGTACTCGCTCTGACCGCCGCCATCAATGGCCACCAGCACGCCACGACGCAGTGGCAGGTTGCTCTCGCCGCGCGCGGCGCGCGCTTCACGCAGGCTGCTGTCGACGCGGTCGGCGGCCTCCTGCATGGCCAGCTCGCGCAGTGCGGTGAGGTTGGCCGGCGAGAAGAACGCCTGCAGCGCCTGCGCGGCCTGTTCGGGCACATAGACCTTGCCCTGCTGCAGGCGCGCGATCAGCTCGCGCGGCGGCAGGTCGACCAGCACGATGTCATGCAGGCGGTCGAGCACCCCATCCGGCACGGTCTCGCTGACCCGCACACCGGTGATGCGCATCACCACGTCATTGAGGCTTTCCAGATGCTGGATGTTGACCGTGGTCCAGACGTCGATGCCGGCATCCAGCAGCTCCATCACATCCTGCCAGCGCCGCTCGTGGCGGCTACCCGGGGCATTGCGGTGTGCCAGTTCGTCCACCAGCACCAGCGCCGGATGCCGTGCGAGCACGGCATCCAGGTCCATCTCCTGCAGCACATGGCCGTGGTAGTCCACGTCCTTCAGCGGCAGCTGTGGCAGCCCCTCCAGCAGCGCCTGGGTATCGGCGCGGCCATGGGTTTCCACCAGCCCGACCACCAGGTCAACGCCGCGGCGCAGCTGTTCCTGCGCGCGGGTCAGCATGGTGTAGGTCTTGCCCACGCCCGGCGCCGCGCCGAGGAACACGGTCAGCTTGCCGCCGGCTTCGCGTTGCAGGCCTTCAACCAGGGCATCGGCCTGGCGGGTACGCGCATCAGTCATGGGTGCCATTGTGCGCGCAGCCGGTGCAGGCCGGCATCACGGCGCCTTGGCCGCGTGGTCCAGCGCGAAGTTCAGCGTCACCACGTTCACCCGCGGCTGGCCGAACAGGCCCCACTGGCGACCTTCGGTATGCGCCTGCACCAGTGCCTGCACGCGTTCCACCGGCAGGCCACGGGCACGCGCCACGCGGGCTACCTGCAACTGCGCTGCAGCCGGTGACAGCTGAGGATCCAGGCCGCCGGCGGACTGGGTGACCAGGTCCGCAGGAACCTGCGCCGGGGCAACGCCTTCGCGTGTGGCCACCGCCGCGGTGCTGGCGGCAACACGCTCGGCCAGCGCCGGGTTGCTGCGCGCCATGTTGGAACCGGCTGCCGCCATCGGGTCGTAGTTGGCCGCCGACGGACGTGCCTGGAAGTAGCCGTCACCGGCGAACGGCTGCGACAGCCACGCCGAGCCGCGCACCTGGCCGCTGCCATCGCGCAGCAGGCTGCCCTCGGCCTGGGTCGGGTAGGCCAGGCCGGCGAAACCGGTGGCGATACCGGCGTAGACCGCACCGGCCAGCAGCAGGGTGGCCAGGCCCAGGCCGATCGCCGGGCGCCAGCTGGCGCCGTCCTGCAGGCTGGCCACGCAGGCCTCGGCCTTCGGTTCGCGGGACAGGGAAGTGGATTTGGAAGCAGAACGGTTCATGCGCCGAATACCAGGACAAGAAGGAGGTCGATCAGCTTGATCGCCGCGAACGGCAGCAGCACGCCGCCGAGGCCGTACACCAGCATGTTCCGGCGCAGCAGCGCCGTTGCGGTGGCCGGGCGGAAGCGCACGCCACGCAGGGCGAGCGGGATCAGGGCGGGAATCACCAGGGCGTTGAAGATCAGCGCCGCCAGCACCGCGTTGCGAGGGCTCGACAGCTGCATCACGTTCAGTGCGGCCATGGCCGGAACCGCAGCGGCAAACAGCGCCGGCAGGATCGCGAAGTACTTGGACACGTCGTTGGCCAGCGAGAAGGTGGTCAGCGCACCGCGGGTGATCAGCTGCTGCTTGCCTACTTCCACCACTGCCAGCAGCTTGGCCGGGTCCGAATCGAGGTCGACCATGTTGCCGGCCTCTTTCGCCGCCTGCGTACCGGAGTTCATCGCCAGGCCGATGTCGGCCTGGGCCAGTGCCGGGGCATCGTTGGTACCGTCACCGACCATCGCCACCAGGCGGCCACCGGCCTGCTCCTGGCGGATGCGTGCCAGCTTGTCTTCAGGGCGGGCCTCGGCGATGTAGTCGTCGACACCGGCTTCGGCAGCGATCGCGGCGGCGGTCAGCGGGTTGTCGCCGGTGATCATCACCGTGCGGATGCCCATCGCCCGCAGCTGCGCGAACTTCTCGCGCATGCCGTGCTTGACCACGTCCGACAGTTCGATCACGCCCAGCACGTGGCGGCCCTCGGCCACCACCAGCGGGGTGGCACCGTTGCGTGCGACCTGCTCGACGCGGCCGGCCAGTTCAGCCGGTACATTGCCGCCCAGCGCCTGTACGTGGGCACGGATCGCATCGGCGGCGCCCTTGCGGATCTGCCGCCCATGTTCAAGATCCACGCCGGACATGCGGGTCTGCGCACTGAACGCCAGGTACTCGGCGTGGTCCGGTTCGGCGGTGGCGCAGCCCTGTTCGCGCGCCAGGCGCACGATCGACTTGCCTTCCGGGGTCGGGTCGGCCAGCGAGGACAACAGCGCCGCTTCACGCAGCTGGCTGGCATCGATACCGGCCAACGGATGGAAGTGGCTGGCCTGGCGGTCGCCGTAGGTGATGGTGCCGGTCTTGTCCAGCAGCAGCACGTCCACGTCTCCCGCGACTTCCACCGCCTTGCCCGACTTGGCCAGCACGTTGGCGGCCAACGCGCGGTTCATGCCGGCGATGCCGATGGCCGGCAGCAGGCCGCCGATGGTGGTCGGGATCAGGCAGACCAGAAGTGCGATCAGCAGCAGCGGGTCAACCTGCACGCCTACCGCCGCGCCGATGGCCGGCAGCGTCGCCACCACCACCAGGAAGGTCAGCGTCATCGCCGCCAGCAGCAGGGTCAGTGCGATCTCGTTCGGCGTCTTCTGCCGGTTGGCGCCTTCCACCAGCGCGATCATCCGGTCCAGGAAGCTGTGGCCCGGCTCGGCGGTCACCCGCACGATGATCTGGTCGGACAGCACCTTGGTTCCGCCGATCACACCGGAACGGTCGGTACCGGCTTCGCGCAGCACCGGTGCCGATTCGCCGGTCACCGCTGCTTCGTTGATGGTGGCCAGGCCCTGCACGATCTCGCCATCGGCCGGTACCAGCTCACCGGCACTGACGATTACATGGTCGCCCGGGCGCAGCTCGGCGGCTGGCAGCTGGGTTTCCGCGGCACCCGGCTGCGGTGCGGCCAGGCGGCGCGCCACCAGGTCCTGGCGGGCGCGGCGCAGCGATGCGGCCTGGCCACGGCCACGTGCTTCGGCCACGGCTTCGGCGAAATTGCCGAACAGCACGGTCACCAGCAGGATCGCGGTCACCGCCAGGCCAAAGCCCAGCGGCGCATTGCCGGTCAGGGTGACGATCGCGGCCACGATCGTGCCGGCCATCACCACCGCCATCACCGGGCTGCGCACCAGATGCATCGGCGACAGCTTGCGCACTGCCTCGACCAGTGCGCGGCGCAGGCCTGCGCCATCCAGCAGGGCAGGGCGCGGTGCGAGGGAACTACGGGTTGAACTTGCGTGGGTACTCATTGCGGTGTCCTCAGTGCAGTCCCAGGCTCAGGTGGTCGGCGATCGGGCCGAGTACCAGCGCCGGCATGAACTGCAGCACGGTCAGGATGACGATCACCGAGACCAGGGTCAGGGCGAAGGTCGGCGTTTCGATCTGCAGGCTGCCGGCAGACTCCGGCGCCTGGCGCTTGGCAGCCAGCTGTGCGGCCACCACCAGCGGGATGATCAGCAGCGGGAAGCGGCCCAGCAGCAGCACCAGCGAGCAGCTCAGGTTCCACCACAGCGTGGCGTCACCCAGCCCTTCAAAGCCCGAACCGTTGTTGGCATAGGCCGAGACATACTCGTAGAACACCTGGCTGATGCCATGGAAGCCGGGATTGGAGGTGCCTGCCAGGCCGGGTACGGCCAGGGTGATCGCGGTGAACACCAGCAGGGTGATCGGCTGCAGCAGCACCAGCAGGGCCAGCAGGCGTACCTGTGGCGTCTCCAGCTTGCGGCCGAACAGTTCCGGCGTACGCCCGGTCATCAAACCGGCCAGGAACACGCCCAGCAGGAGGTACACGATGAACTGCTGCAGGCCGCAGCCGATGCCGCCCCAGATCGCGCTGACCAGCATGTTGACCATCGCGATGCCGCCACTGAGCGGCGCCAGCGAATCGTGCATGCCGTTGACCGAGCCGTTGGAGACCTGGGTGGTTACCGCCGCCCACAGCGCAGTGCCATCGGCGCCGAAGCGCACTTCCTTGCCTTCCATCAGCAGCGGGGTGGCGGCGCTGGCGCCATGCCCTTCGCTCCACATCATCGCGCCGGTGGACAGCAGCGACATGCCCAGCATGCAGCTGAACACCAGGGCGCCGAAGCGGCGCCGGCCGGTGAACGCGCCGATCATGAAGATCACCGCCATCGGCACCAGCAGGATGCCGACGATCTCCAGCGCGTTCGACAGCGGGGTCGGGTTCTCCAGCGGGAAGCTGCTGTTCGGGCCGTACCAGCCGCCGCCGTTGGCGCCCAGCTGCTTGGCCGCGACCATCGCCGCCACCGGTCCCAACGGCAGTTTCTGTTCGGCCATGCCGGCGCTGGCATCGATCGGCGTGGCCTGTGGGCCACCGGCCATCGTCGACGGCACGCCCTGACTGGTCAGCACCAGCGTCCACACCAGGCACAGCGGCAGCAGGAAGCGCACGCACAGGCGCACCACGTCCACATAGTAGTTGCCCACCGCCACCTGGCGGTCATCGCCGGCCCCGGTGGTCGCCGCAGCCTGCGGCGCACGCGAGAACAACGCGCGCAGCGTCGCCACCGCCAGCGCCAGGCCCATCATCGGCGTCACCACCTGCAGGCCGGTGATGCCGGTCATCTGCGAGAAGTAGGACAGCTGCGCCTGGCCCGAATAGTGCTGCTGGTTGGTGTTGGTCAGGAACGAGATCATCGTGTGCAGCGCGGTGTCCCAGCGCATGTTCGGGATCTGGTCCGGGTTCAACGGCAACCAGGCCTGGGTCATGAACACCGCCTGGGTCAGCACCGCGACCACCACGTTGCTCAGCACGAAGGCCAGCACATAGCCGCGCCAGGACATGGCGCGCGATGGATCGACGCCAAGCACCTTGTACAGCGGCTTCTCGATCCAATGGAACAGCACGTCGACCTTCATCGGCGTGCCGCGCATCACGCGCGCCAGGTACAGGCCCAGCGGCCACGCCAGCAGCAGGCTGGCGGCAATAATCACAAGCATCTCAGTCATGGCCGGCTCCGCTCAGAACGACTCGGGCCGCAGCACGACATAAAGGAGATAGGCGGCGGCAACCAGCACCAGCACGCCACACAACAACGACAGCCAGGGGGACATTGCAATAGCGTCCTGGTGGAACCCCTCCACCTCAGGCCGCCATCGTCGTCCTACCCCCCATAAACGCACTACGCGCCGGACCGGGCCGACGCGTAAAGAGTGCATAAATTCCGTGGGCCAACCCGTAACCAGGCCCGGGGTAGCGCCGGGCCATGCCCGGCGGAGGCCGCGCCGTCAGCCCGCCGGAGCGTCCGCCGGCACCAGCCCCTTCAGCTCGCGATAGCGCTGCAGGGTGCTGTCGATCTCGGCCTTCAACGCCTGCTGCTGCTGCACCAGCCCGGCCTGCAGGCGCTGCTGCGCCTGCAGCTGCGCATGCCGCTTGCGGATCGCCTCGGCCTGCTTGTCGGCCACCTTGGCGCCGGCCAGCTCGCGGTCTCCCGCCGCCGACAGCAGCGCCACCAGCGACTCACGCAGGCTGGTGACGTTGTACTCGGCGGTCTTCAGGTTGTTGTCCAGCACTTCCTGGCGCTCGGCAAACACCCGGCGCAGGTCGGCCTCGCTGCCGTAGGTGGACAACATGGCCTGCTCGGTGCGCTGGCGGGTCTGCTCGGCCATCAGGTCCAGCTGTTGCTGCTGCGCAGCGGTGCTGGCAGCGGCACGCTCCTCGTCGGTCAACGCGCGCTGGACCTGCGCATTGCGCAGGCCCGTGCTCGCATTGAATTCCTCGCGGGCATGGTTGACCGCGTCGGCCGGCAGCGAATCACTGCAGATCCGCTCCTTGCCCTCGTTCCAGCAGTACAGCTTCTTTTCCGCCTTGCCGCTGTCGCGCGACTGCGCCGGTACGGTGAATGGCACGACCAGCAGCAGGCCGGCGAAGAGGACAGCAGGAACTCGGGACATGACCTTTCCCCTGGGTCGGTCAGCGGATCGAACGAACGCCGTACTGGGCCCGGTAGGCTTCCAGCGGCTGCCGGTAACCCACAAGTTCCGGGTTGCCGGAGGCGAAATCAAGCAGATCGGCCAGCGATGCCACGGCGATCACCGGGATACCGGCTTCTTCGGCCACCGACTGCGCGGCAGAACGGCGGTCGGTCTCCGAAGCGATCTCCTGGCGGTCCAGCGCCACCACGATGCCGGCCGGGGTGCCACCGGCGGCGCGGATGATGCCCAGCGCTTCGCGGATCGCCGTACCGGCGGTGATCACGTCGTCGACGATCAGCACGCGCTTGCCCTGCATGTCGGCGCCGATCAGCTGGCCACCCTCGCCATGGTCCTTGGCTTCCTTGCGGTTGAACGACAGCGGCAGGTCGCGGCCACGCTGGGCCAGCTCACAGGCCATCGCGGTGGCCAGCGGGATGCCCTTGTAGGCCGGGCCGAACACCACGTCGTACTTGATCCCGCTGGCATCGATGGCATCGGCATAGCACGCGCCGAGCTGGGACAGCAGCGAGCCGGAGTCGAAGCGCCCGGCGTTGAAGAAATAGGGGCTCAGCCGGCCGGACTTGAGGGTGAACTGGCCGAAGCGAAGGGCGTCGGCGGTCAGGGCCAACTGCAGGAAACGGTGGCGGTGGTCGCTCATCAAAACTCGATTCATCTTCATTTGGAGCACAAATCCTAATCCAGCTGGGCGTTTCGCGCTCGTCCGGCCCCGTGTGAAGGCGCTGGCGGGCCCACCCGGCGGACTGCGCAGCCCTGCAGTCAACCGGTATGCTTGCCCGGTTTCCCGCCGTAGGTCTTCCGCATGCGCATCATCAGTTTCAACGCCAATGGCATCCGTTCCGCCGCGACCAAGGGCTTCCTCGACTGGTTCCGTGCCCAGGATGCCGATGTCCTGTGCATCCAGGAAACCAAGGCCCAGGAAGACCAGCTGAGCGACCCGATGTTCCGCCCGGACGGCCACCACTGCTTCTACCGCGACGCCATTACCAAGAAGGGCTACAGCGGTGTGGCGATCTACAGCAAGCGCGAGCCGGACCAGGTCATCACTTCGCTGGGCTGGGCCCCGTTCGACGACGAAGGCCGCTACATCGAGGCACGCTACGGCAACCTCAGCGTGGTCTCCTTCTATATCCCGTCCGGCAGCTCGGGCGACCTGCGCCAGGGCTTCAAGTTCGAAGTGATGGAATGGCTGCGGCCGATCCTGGAGGAGTGGGCGCGCAGCGGCCGCGACTACGTGCTGTGCGGCGACTGGAACATCGTGCGTTCGGCGCTGGACATCAAGAACTGGAAGTCCAACCAGAAGAATTCCGGTTGCCTGCCGGAGGAACGCGACTGGCTCAACGCCCTCTGCGCCGACCACGGCCAGGCCACCGATGTCGCCGCCGGTCGCGGCTGGGCCGATGCCTACCGCCTGCTCAACCCCACCGGAGAGGACTACACCTGGTGGAGCAACCGCGGCGCCGCCCGTGCCAACAATGTCGGTTGGCGCATCGACTACCAGTTCATCACCCCGGGCCTGCGTGACCGCCTGCGAAGCTGCTCGATCTACCGCGACGAGCGCTTCTCCGACCACGCCCCGTTCACCGTGGACTACGACCTGTGACCGAGGCTGCCAAGCCGCGCCGACCGTGGCAGCAGGTGTTGTCCAACCTGAGCCAGCGCAAGGTGCTGGCGATGCTGCTGCTCGGCTTCAGTTCCGGCCTGCCGATCTATCTGGTGGGCAACACGCTCGGCTTCTGGATGCGCAAGGAAGGCATCGAGCTGAGTACGATCGGCTTCCTGTCATGGGTCGGGCTGGCCTACACCATGAAGTTCCTGTGGGCACCGATCGTCGACAAGACCGACGTGCCTCTGTTCGGCCGCTTTGGCCGCCGCCGTGGCTGGATGCTGCTGTCGCAGCTGGTTGTGGTGGTGGGCCTGGTCGGCATGGCGCTGGTCCAGCCCAAGGGGGGCCAGATCCAGTTCCTGGGTATCGCATGGCAGCACATCGTCGTGTTCGGCGTGATGGCTGTGATCGTGGCGTTTGCTTCGGCCACCCAGGACATCGTCATCGATGCCTGGCGCATTGAAAGTGCTGACAACAGCGAGCAGCTTGGACTGCTGACCTCATCCTCGGCACTGGGCTACCGCACTGCATTGCTGGTCACCGATGCGCTGATCCTGATCATCGCGGCCCGTGTCGGCTGGCAGGTTTCCTACGAGATCATGGCCGTGCTGATGGCGCTTGGCGTGGTGGCCGTGGTCATGGCCCGCGAACCCGCGCGGGAAGTGGCTGCCGTGCAGGCGCAGGCGACCTCGCTGTGGACACCGCGCGGATTGTTCGACGCCGTAGCGGGACCGTTCATCGCCTTCGTCCGCGAGCATCGCAGCGGCGCGATCCTGATTCTGGTGGCCATCAGCGTCTATCGCATGGCCGACTTCGTCATGGGACCGATGGCCAACCCGTTCTACGTCGATCTCGGCCTGGACGAGGACACCGTGGGCGCGGTGCGTGGTTCGGTCGGGCTGGTCGCGACCTTCGTCGGTATTGCCGCAGCGGGCCTGGTCTCGGTCCGCTGGGGGGTGCTGGCGGCGCTGATGGTAGGCGCCGTGCTGGGGCCGGCCTCCAACCTGGCGTTTGCCTGGCTGGCCTATTCCGGCCCGGACACAACCCATTTCGCCGTGGCCATGGCAATCGACAACTTCGCCAGCGGCTTCGCCGGTACGGCGCTGATCGCCTACATGTCGAGCCTGACCAGCATCGGATACACCGCAACCCAGTACGCACTGCTGAGTTCGTTCTACGCGATGCCCGGCAAGGCGCTCAAGGGGCTCTCGGGGTGGTCGGTACAGACGCTCGCACAGGGCCGGACGTTGCTGGAAGGCTACGCGCTGTTCTTCGTCGGTACCGCGCTGGTGGCGATCCCGGTGGTGATCCTCTGCGCCCTGCTGATCCTGCAGCAGCGCCGTCGCCAGGCCGCCGGCTCGACCTGATTGCCTGCCCGCCCGGTCTGCGGGATCATCGCCCCGACGCGCCGAGGGGGCGGTGCCTTGCGAACGGGGAAGTGAGCATGGCCGACGTTGTGCTGCGGGACCTGGACCCGCTGCTGCTGGAACGTATCAAACGCGTCGCGGTCGCCCGCGGCTGGACCCACGAACAGACCTGTGCCGCCTTGCTGGAGCAGGGGCTGTTCAGCAGTGAACTGGAAGTCCGCTCCGGCTTCGGCGATCCGGAAGTGGATGCCCTGTCCGATGCCATTGCCGCCCTGCAGGCCTTGCCCGCAGGGCAAGGCTTCGATTAGCGGCCGCGCCGCAATGCTGTAGAGCCTAGCCCACGCCCGGCTGCCCGGTAGATCCACGCCACGCGTGGATGGCGCCACCTCACGCCAGGTGGATCGCACCCAGGATCCGCGGGCCCTTAGCTCCGGTCACGCTTGGCAGGTTGCCGGCCAGCCCGTCCATCGTCCGCTGCGCCAGCCATGCAAAGCCCATTGCCTCCACGTACTCCGGGTCCAGCCCGTGCACGGCGCTGGATTCCACCTGCACGTCCGGCAGCCGCGCCGCCAGGCGCTTCATCAGCTGCCGGTTGCGTACCCCGCCGCCACAGACCAGCAGGCGGCGGGTCTGCGGCTGCTGCGCCAGCAGCGCATCGGCCACCGTTGCCACGGTCAGCTCCAGCAGGGTCGCCTGCACGTCGGCCGCCGCGTACTGGCCCTCGGCCATGTGCGCCTCGGCCCAGGCCAGGTGGAACTGCTCACGGCCGGTGCTCTTCGGCGGCGGCAGCGCGAACCACGGGTCCGAGCGCCAGCCCGCCAGCAGGCCCTCGTCCACCGCGCCGCTGGCGGCGTACGCGCCGTCGGCATCAAAGGTGCGGCCGGTGTGGCGCTGGCACCAGGCATCCATCAGCGCATTGGCCGGGCCGGTATCGAAGCCACGTACCGCACCTTCGCGCGGAATCAGGGTCAGGTTGGCGATACCGCCCAGATTGAGCACGGCGCGGTCTTCGTCGGCCGTGCCCAGCATGGCCAGGTGGAAGGCCGGCATCAGTGGCGCACCATGGCCCCCGGCCGCCACGTCGCGTCGGCGGAAGTCGGAGACCGTGGTGATCCCGGTCAATTCGGCGATGCGGTTGCCGTCGCCCAGCTGCACGGTGAAGGCGGGGTCGGCCAGCGGCCGGTGACGCACGGTCTGCCCATGCGAGCCGATCGCGCGCACCTGGCTGCCGTCCACGCCAGCCTCGGCCAGCAGCTGGTTGGCGGCCCCAGCGAAGCTGATCGCGATCCGGGCGTCCAGCTCGCCCAGCTCCTCCAGCGAATCCAGTGGACCACCTTCGCCCAGCGCCACCAGCCGTGCACGCAGCACCGGCTCCCAGCGGGCGGTCAGGCCGTGCACGAAGCGGCAGCCTCCGCCGGCAGGAAACTGCACCAGCGCGGCATCGATGCCGTCGGCACTGGTGCCCGACATCAGGCCAAGGTACAGGGGGGCGTCAGTGTCGGCAGTCGTGTTCATGGCGGGCATAAAAAAAGGACGCGGCAAGCTTGTGCTGCCGCGTCCTTCTTCGTCAACGCAGGGGCTCAGCCGCGCTTGCGGCCGGTGCTGCTCTTGTCCTTGGCGCTGGCCACCTCGGGGGCGGCCTCGTCGCGGCTGGTCGGTGCCGGGCTGGCATCGGCGTAGATCAGCTTCTCCATGCCCTGGATGCGGGCCATCGCCGGCGCGGTCTGCGCGCGGAAGGCGACCAGCTCGGCGCCCTTCAGCGGCTCCGGCGGCGGCATGGTCACGGTCAGCGGGTTGCGGTGCTCGCCGTTGACGCGGAATTCGTAGTGCAGGTGCGGGCCGGTGGCCAGGCCGGTCGAGCCGACATAACCGATCACCGTGCCCTGGGCCACCCGCTGGCCGGTCTTGATGTTCGCAAAGCGCGACATGTGCCCATACAGGGTGGTGTGGCCACGGCCGTGGTCGAGGATCACCACGTTGCCGTAACCGCGCTGCACGCCGGCGAACTGCACGCGGGCGTCGCCGGCGGCCATGATCGGGGTGCCGGTGCGCGCGGCGTAGTCCACGCCCTTGTGCATGCGCATCTTGCCCAGCACGGGGTGCTTGCGCGCACCGAAGGTCGAGCTCAGCCGCGCGAACGGGATCGGCATGCGGATGAAGCTCTTCTTCAGCGAACGGCCGTTGATGTCGTAGTACTCGGACTTGCCGTTGCGGTCGAAGCGGAAGCCGGAATAGGTCTTGCCACCGGTGGTGAAAGTCGCCGCCAGAATCTTGCTGGTGTCCACCTTCTCGCCTTCGCGCCAGGTTTCATCCATCACCACGCTGAAGCGGTCGCCCGGCTGCAGGTCCTTCGAGAAGTCGATGTCGTACTTGAAGATGTCGTCGGTCATCGTCGCGATCGCCGACGGCGACAGCCCGGCGCGGCGGGCCGCGGCATACAGCGAGCTGGTGATCTCGCCACTGGTGACCACCGTGCGCGTGGAGGTCTCGCGCTTGGTCACCTTCTCCTTGATGTCGTCACCTGCCAGGCTCAGCTCCACCCGGTTGTCGGCATCGCGGTCGAAGCGGATGCTGCGCAGGTCGCCGGACAGGGGCATGTCGAAGGCGATCTCGGCGCCCGGGCGAAGCTTGGTCAGCGCCTCGCGCGCCCCCGGGTGGTCCAGTACCCGGTGCAGGGTGGTCGCCGGGATACCGGCCTTGTCGAACAGATCGCTCAGGGTCTGGCCGCGTTCCACGCGCAGCACCTGCCAGCTGTCACCGGGCACCTGCTGCTGGCGGGCCATGGCCAGCGGCGGCAACGGCAGTGCCAGGCTGGTATGGCTGTCGGCAAAGGGGGCGTCGATGGTGTGCGAGAAGCCCGGCACGATCGTCGCCACCAGGGCGCCGATGGTCGCGAACAGGCTGGCATGCATCCAATGGCGCCGGGTCCAGCGCTCGTTGAAGGCCGCGGGAAGATGTTGCCTGAGCTTCCGATGCAGGGCGTTGTCGTGCAGGACGTGGAGGCGTTCCTGGAAGCGCTGCTTGCGTGCGCGCCCTTGTTCGGAATTGTGCATCGGCGGTTTTTTCCTGGTGGCCCGGGAGCGGGGGCCTGATCGCCGGTTACCATAGACACCTGAGAAAACCGCGTCAAACCCTTGTGCCCATTGGCTTTTGTGAAGCCAATCGGGTTAACTTTGCTTTAACACCCCACACAAGAATCGGCGTTGCCGGGAGTAGTCACGTGTCCTCGATTGAAGAAGCCCTTGCCCAGATCGGCCGTGGTGCCGACGAGATCCTCAAGCTCGAGGATCTGCGTGCGCGCCTGCAGGAGGGCCGCCCGCTGCGGATCAAGGCCGGCTTCGACCCCACCGCGCCCGACCTGCACCTGGGCCACACGGTGCTGCTGAACAAGATGCGCCAGTTCCAGGACCTCGGCCACCAGGTCATTTTCCTGATCGGCGACTTCACCGGCATGATCGGCGACCCGTCCGGCAAGAGCCTCACCCGCAAGCCGCTCAGCCGCGAGGACGTGCTGGCCAACGCGCGTACCTATGAGGAGCAGGTGTTCAAGGTGCTGGACCGCAGCCGTACCGAAGTCCGCTTCAACTCGGAGTGGTTCGGCAAGATGGGCGCGGCCGACATGATCCGCCTGGCCGGCCAGCACACCGTGGCACGCATGCTCGAGCGCGACGATTTCGCCAAGCGCTACGCCGCCCAGCAGTCCATCGCCATCCATGAGTTCCTGTACCCGCTGGTGCAGGGCTACGACTCCGTGGCCCTGGAGGCCGACGTGGAGCTGGGCGGTACCGACCAGAAGTTCAACCTGCTGATGGGCCGTGGCCTGCAGGAGCACCACGGCCAGAAGCCGCAGGTGGTGCTGACCATGCCGCTGCTGGAGGGCCTGGACGGCGTCAACAAGATGTCCAAGTCGCTGGGCAACTACATTGGCATCAGCGAACCGGCCATCGACATCGTCACCAAGACCATGAAGGTGGACGACACCCTGATGTGGCGCTGGATCGAGCTGCTGTCCTTCGACATCAGCCAGGCCGAAGCCGTGCAGCTGCGCGAGCAGGTGGCCAATGGCGGCCTGAACCCGCGCGTGGTCAAGCTGCGCCTGGCGCGTGAACTGGCGACCCGCTTCCACGACGCCGCAGCGGCCGAGCAGGCGATCGCGGGCTGGGAAGCGGCGGTGACCGGGCAGGGCGACATCACCCAGCTGCCGCTGCAGGACGTGGCGATCCCGGTCGAAGGCCTGCGTATTGCTGCGCTGCTGACCGCGGCCGGCCTGACCCCGAGCAACTCCGAAGCCAACCGCAAGCTCAAGGAGCGCGCAGTCAAGGTGGATGGCGAAGTGGTCGAAGACGGCCAGCAGGTGTTGCAGCCGGGCTTCGAAGGCCTGTTGCAGGTCGGCAAGCGTACGTTTGCCCGCGTGCGCCTGGTTGCTGCCTGAGACAAAGGAAGGGCCGGCGCTAGCCGGCCCTTCCTTGTGCTCTTGTAGAGCCAAGCCCACGCTTGGCTGCTCTTCGCGGGAACCTACCGCAGCGCGCCGGATGAACGGATGCAACATCCGGTAAAAAAAATCGCCACACCCCCTTCACAAACGATGGGAATAGGGACATACTTCTCCTCCCCGTCGCAGGGGTCGCCACCAAGGGGCTTCAGCGACAACAGGGCGCCCACCACCGCCGAACGAGATGATCGAACGAAGGTGTTGACAGACTGAAAAAGTCTGGCATAATGGGCGGCTCGCTACGAAGGAAACTTCGCAGCACACGGGAGCGGCGCTGAGGCCACTTCCCAAGATCTTTGAAAGTATGCGCAGGTATCTTGTGAAGGCGCCTGCAGGAAGGATGATTGTCCATCTTGCAGACGTTTGATCAAGCAACTATTAATTGTTTTAAAGCAAGCGATACGTTGCCAGAATCAAT